>NZ_JASDCW010000007.1:0-122276 GCF_030407685.1 Planococcus sp. APC 3906
TATAAGGGGAGAAATACGCTCTATAACTGACAAAATACGCTCTATAAGCAAAGAAATACGCCCCATTACTTCGAAAATACGCTTCTAGCCTTTATTTCATGCTTCTTCGGAGATCCATTTCAGGAATTACGTAGCGCAGACTTTTTTTATTGCCAATCGTTTGGAAATTACAGCTTTGCAGAACGATCCACGCGTTCGTGCGCGACTTCATGCCGGTGAATTTGCGGAATTCGCGATTGGAAATGGTCGGGCCGATGAGCAGGCGGTAATCTTGCAGCGCTGTCAGATGGGCATCTGCCAGTTTGATGGCACATCCAGGGCAGCGCCAATAATTGCGGGAGTAATTCATTTTAATGGAAGGGCAGTGGGGGCAGAAGACACCTTCGAGAAGAGGATGAGGGATAGTTGGTGGAATAGAGTGCTGCAAAGGGGATTGCATGGAAATGAGCTGTTCGGTGTAGTGTTCACTATCGATTTTCGGCGCTGTCCGGTAGTGGGAAACTAATTCATCCAGTACAAAGGGAAGCCCCGAGAGATGAATCACACGCCGCTTGATATTCTTGATTTCCAATACGGCCGAAGGATTTGTGAAGACGGCGATGCCGATGATCGGTGTATTGCCGCCAATCAAGCTGCGGATCAGCTTTTCATGCCGGTAAAGCTGGTCATCCGGGTTATTCATGCCTGTGATGATGCCGTTCAAGGTTCGTGAAAACTGCCTTTTATCGCCGTCCATATGGATGAGGCCGCTGATATTTTTCACTTCCACAATGAGAATGAAAGATGGGAAGATGCATATTGCATCAATTTGATAATTGGGTATTTTGAAATCAGGGATGATGTTGAAATGCATGCTAGCATGGTATTCCGCGCAAACTCTGTCAAATTGAAGCTCGCCAGCAAATCCCGCAGAGCGCCTGCGAATTTTTTCTTTCAAAAGCGGGTAGTTTTTATGCGCGGATGAAGTGCGCGCGAGCAACGCTTCCTGATAGATGAGCCTGTAAGGGCGATGCCGTTCGATTAGAAGCAAATACATCATTCCTTTCGTCTGAATTTAACATACTATACCTTTTCCGGAAGGCGATATCAACAGGATTTGATTGTGTAATGGAATACGCTCTGCAAAGGGAGAAATACGCTCTATAACTAACGAAATACGCTCTATAAAGGGAGAAATACGCCCCATTACAACGAAAATACGCTTCTAGCCGCTCACAACCCCCGCGACAACCCAGCAAAACCGGAAGATGTTATAATAGACGCTATAGAAATGAGGGTGAAGGAAATATGAAATCAGTCATACTTGCAGAAAAGCCATCGGTGGCGCGCGATATTGCACGCGTGCTGGGATGCGCTCAAAAAGGCAACGGTTATTTGGAAGGCAAACAGTATATTGTGACGTGGGCGCTCGGCCATTTGGTGACGCAAGCGCAGCCGGAACAATACGACAACGACTTCAAGGAATGGAAGATGGAGAACCTGCCGATCATTCCGCAGCCATTCAAACTGGTGCCGATCAAGCAATCGATGAAGCAATACAACGCAGTGAAAGCGCAATTGGCGCGAGGCGATGTCAATGAAGTCATCATCGCGACCGACGCGGGGCGCGAAGGTGAGCTCGTGGCGCGCTGGATTTTGGAGAAGACGAAAACGAACAAGCCGGTCAAGCGTTTGTGGATTTCGTCGGTCACCGACAAAGCGATCACCGACGGCTTCAACAACCTGAAAGACGGCAAAGCGTATGAGAATTTATTCCAGGCGGCAGTGGCCCGGGCGGAAGCTGACTGGGTCGTCGGCATAAACGCGACGCGCGCATTGACGGTGAAGTACAATGCCCAATTATCGACGGGACGCGTGCAGACGCCGACGCTTGCGATGATTGCCGAACGCGAACGGCAAATCCGCAGCTTCCAGCCGAAGCCGTATTATGGGCTGCAGGCAGTCGCTGAACAAGCGGCGTTTACGTGGACGGACGGCAAGTCGCCGCAATCGTTCGACAAAGATAAAATCGATAAGCTGTTCAATAAACTCGAAAACACACACGAAGGCATCGTCACGGACATCAAAGTGACGCCGAAGAAACAGCCGGCGCCGCCTTTATTCGACTTGACGGAATTGCAGAAAGAAGCCTATAAGCGCTATGGCTGGTCGGCGAAAGAGACGCTGAACACGCTGCAGAATTTATACGAGCGCTACAAAATCGTTACGTACCCGCGGACGGATTCGAAGCATTTGACGTCCGACATGCGCGACACATTGAAAGACCGCGTCAAAGCTGTGCAGACCGGGCCTTACCGCGCGCTTGCGGCAACGATCCTGAAATCACCGGTCGCGCCGCAAAAAGGTGTCATCGATGACAGCAAGGTGAGCGATCACCACGCCATCATCCCGACCGAGGAAACACCGCAGATGCACAACCTTTCCGACAAAGAGCATAAATTATACGACATGATCGCCAAGCGCTTTCTTGCCGTCTTTTACCCGATGTACGAATACGACCAGACGACGGTGGCCATCGAAGCGGGCGGCGAGACGTTCCAGACGAAAGGCAATACGATACGCAATGAAGGCTGGAAACGCGTGTATTCCGATGATGAGGAAAACGGCGATACGACTTTGCCGCCGTTTGAAAAAGGGCAGAAGCTCCACATCAAAGGTGTTGCGCTGACGGAAGGCAAAACGAAACCGCCGGCATTTTTCAATGAAGGGACATTGCTTGGTGCGATGGAAAACCCTGCGCAGTTCATGGCAGGCGAATCGAAAGAGCTGATCCAGACGCTGGGCGAAACCGGCGGGCTCGGTACCGTAGCAACGCGTGCGGACGTCATCGATAAATTATTCAATACGTTCTTGATTGAAAAGAAAGGCAAGGATTTGACGATCACCTCGAAAGGGCGCCAATTGCTGGAGCTCGTGCCGGAAGACCTGAAGTCGCCGAAACTGACAGCGAACTGGGAGCAGCAGCTGACGCAAATCGCGAAAGGCGAGCTGAAGAAGGAAGAATTCATGAAAGAAATGATCCAATTCGCCGAGAAATCGGTATCGGACATCAAGAAAAGCGACCAGAAATTCAAGCACGACAACATCACCGGCAAGACGTGCCCGGATTGCGGCAAACCGCTGCTTGAAGTCAACGGCAAGCGCGGCAAGATGAATGTCTGCCAGGACCGCGAATGCGGCTACAAAAAACAAGTGGCGATGCAGACGAATGCACGCTGCCCGAACTGCCATAAAAAGTTGGAAATGCAAGGGGAAGGCGACGGCAAGATTTTCGTCTGCAAATGCGGGCACCGGGAAAAGCTGTCGGCATTCGAAAAGCGCCGCAACAGCAACCAGTCCAAAGCAAACAAAAAAGATGTCAATAAATTCTTGAACCAGCAAGACGAAGCGCCGGCCAATACAGCGATGGCGGACGCATTGAAGAAATTATTGGGGCAGAACGATTAAATTCCGCCTGTATAAATGATATGCTAAAGACAAAAGAAGCATGCGAGGTGCAGTTCATGGCGAAGAAAGTCGCGAAGACCAACGCGGCGCGCATTCTCGATAAAGAGGACGTGGCGCATGAAGTTCTCCAATACGATCCGCAGGACGGCAAGATCGACGGCGTCTCGGTGGCGGCGAAAATCGGCTATCCGGCAGAAACCGTCTATAAAACGCTTGTCGCTGCCGGGAGCTCGAAACAGCATTATGTCTTTATCATCCCGGTAGCGGAAGAACTCGACCTGAAAGCCGCAGCGAAAGCCGCCGGCGAAAAGAAAATCGAGATGGTGCCGGTGAAGGAAATCCTCAATTTGACGGGCTATATCCGCGGCGGCTGTTCGCCGCTCGGCATGAAAAAGCCATTTCCGTCATTTCTTGCGCGGCAAGCCGAAAGCTTGGACGAAATCATCGTCTCCGCCGGCAAGATCGGCATGCAGCTGAAGCTGGCTCCGGAAGATTTGATCAAAACCATGAACGGCCAATATGCCGACGTAACTGCGGCGGGCTGATTAGAAGCCCATCCATTCGTTTGAATGGGTGGGCTCTCACTATGCAATAGAAAGAAGGATCTGAATGGGACGTGCATTATTTTACCGTTGGCTGTTTTTTATTAGCGGACTGATTGTTTTGGCGCTGGGATTTACGATGATCATCAAGGCGGACCGGCTGGGCATCGGGCCATGGGATGTTTTGAATGTCGGTCTATTTAAGAATTTCGGACTGACAATCGGCACGTGGGCGATTTTGGTCGGCTTGGCCGTCATCGTTTCAACGATGGTGTTCACCCGCAAGATCCCGCAAATCGGCACATTCCTGAACATGTTGCTGATCGGTATCTTCATCGACATCTTCAATTGGATGATTCCGGATATTGAAACGCTGGGCGCCCAAATAGCGATGTTCATGATTGGCCTGTTCATTGGCGGCTACGGCGTCGGTTTGTATGTGGCACCGCGCATCGGAGCGGGGCCGCGTGACAGCCTCATGCTGCTGTTGGTTGAAAAAACCGGGCTCAGCATCAGCGTCATCCGGACATCGATGGAAGTCTCAGTGGCATTCATCGGCTGGCTGCTCGGTGGGCCCGTCGGAATCGGAACGATTGCCGTCGCGTTGTTCACCGGCAAAATCGTCCAGATCTCATTGCCGCAATTCGAAAGGCTATTAAAACGAATTATCGAAAAAGGTACGGATGTCCCACCCATTTTAAAAATCTAAAACCAGGTGCAGGGAAGTTGAATCCCTGCACTTTTTATGTTATAAATAAAACCAAGTAATTCAATAGGCATTATAATGATTAAGCCGATTGCCAGTTTTCAACAGCGCCTCAGAGCAATAGCAGCATCACGACAATTACAGTAAAAGGGGTTTATATATGGGACGAGAGTTCGTAGAGATTTTCGATGAATGGGTGCACACTTATGACGAATCGGTCGAAGGAAAAGATAAAGAATACGAAGACGTTTTCAAGCATTACGATGGCATCCTGCGGGCAACAGCCGATTTGGCGATTAACCCGGTCGTGGAGTTCGGCGTTGGTACAGGCAATCTGACGCAGAAAATGCTTGAGCGCGGCATGCACGTGACCGGCATTGAACCGAACGGAGCAATGCGCGAAGCCACTTCGCAAAAGCTGCCGGAACTTGCGCTATTCGATGGGGATTTCCTGGACTTCCCGCTCACAGGAGAAGTGATGACTTTCACCAGCTCCTACGCATTCCACCATTTGACGGATGCGGAAAAAGCGCAGGCTTTTAAACTCTATGCACAAAAACTGCCGGCAGGCGGAAAAGTCGTTTTTGCAGATACCCTGTTCGAATCTTCTGAAATAAAACAGCAAACAATTGAATTTGAAGAGGCACGGGCTTATGCTAACCTTGTAGAAGATTTGCAGCGCGAGTATTACACGACGCTGCCCATACTCAAAGAATTGATCGAAGACGCAGGATTCACCGTGGAATTCACACAATTGAATAAATATGTGTGGCTGATTGATGCGACAAAGAAAAGCGAAGACGGCCGTTGAGCTCCGAAAGGCAGAAGACGGACCGCCGATGCGGCGCTTTTGCCGCGCCGGAGGGACGGCTTATGTCCGAGGAGCTGGCCATCGGAGTCTGGACAAAGAAAAGCGAAGACGGGCGTTAAGCTCGGTCATACAAAAACCACCACACCCAAAGGAGACGATCTCATGAAAAAGATGAATGTTGAAAGCTTTAACTTGGACCATACAAAAGTAGTTGCGCCTTACGTGCGTTTAGCGGGGGAGAAGACTGGGGCAAACGGCGACGTGATCCGCAAATACGATCTCCGCTTCAAGCAGCCGAACAAAGAGCACATGGAAATGCCCGGCCTGCATTCTTTGGAACACATGATGGCGGAACATAGCCGCAACCATTCCGACCAGATCATCGACATCGGGCCGATGGGCTGCCAGACCGGATTTTATTTATCGGTCATCAACCATGACGATTTCGATGACATTCTGGTTATTTTGGAAAACACCTTGAATGACGTGATCGAAGCGGACGAAGTGCCGGCTTGCAACGAAGTGCAATGCGGTTGGGCTGCGAGCCATAGTTTGGAAGGCGCGAAAGAATTGGCGCGTGAAATGCTTGCGAAAAAAGACGAATGGCGCCAAGTATTCGTTGAAGAAACGGTATAAGGGGAATTGACATGAAATTTGCGTCCAGCATACAGCAATTAATCGGCAACACACCATTAATGGAATTGACGCATGTCGAGATTCCGAACAACTGCCGGATATTTGCCAAACTTGAATTTTTCAACCCGGGGGGCAGCGTCAAAGACCGCCTGGGTGTTTCTTTGATTGAAGATGCTGAAAGCCGGGGGCTCTTAAAGCCGGGCGGCACGATTGTCGAGCCAACTGCCGGGAATACCGGGATCGGCCTGGCGATCGCCGCAATCGGCAAAGGCTACCAGGTGAAATTCGTCGTACCGGAAAAATTCAGCCAGGAAAAGCAGGGCTTGATGCGTGCGCTTGGTGCGGAAGTCATCAACACGCCAACTGCCGAAGGCATAAAAGGCGCGATTGCAAAAGCGGAACAGCTTGCCGAAGAGCTCGGCGCTTTTTCGCCGTCGCAATTCTCCAATCCGGCAAACCCGGAAACTTACGTCCGCACATTGGGTCCGGAACTGTGGGAAGGGCTGGACGGTGCCATCGATGTCTTTGTTGCAGGTGCGGGTTCAGGCGGCACATTCATGGGTACATCGCGTTTTTTGAAAGCGCAAAATGAAAAAATCAAAACGGTCATTGTGGAACCGGAAGGCTCGATTCTTCAAGGGGTGTCAGGTCCGCATTTGACGGAAGGCATCGGCATGGAAATTTTGCCTGCTTATATGGACGAAGCTTATTTTGACGCGATCCATTCGATTTTGGACCGGGATGCGTTTGCGGCAGTGAAAGAATTGGCGCTTAAAGAAGGCCTGCTTGTCGGCAGTTCTTCGGGCGCCGCTTTCCAGGCAGCATTGAAAGAAGCGGCCGCCGCAAAACCGGGAAGCCATATTGTCACGGTGTTCGCGGATTCAAGCGAGCGCTATATGAGCCAGAACATTTACGGAAGAACTTTTGAGGAGGATCATTCATGAAACCGAAAACGAGATTGATTCACGGCGGCATTTTTGGAGACGAGGCGACAGGCGCTGTATCCACGCCGATTTACCAAGTGAGCACATACAAGCAAGAAGCGGTCGGCAAATTCAAAGGCTACGAGTATTCGCGCACCGGCAATCCGACGCGCCATGCACTCGAAGAATTGATTGCGGATGTCGAATTCGGGCATGCGGGCTTTGCGTTCGCTTCAGGCATGGCGGCGATTTCTTCCGTCATGATGCTGTTTTCAGCGGGGGACCACGTGATTTTGACCGACGATGTTTACGGCGGAACTTACCGGGTCGTCAATAAAGTCCTGAACCGCTTCGGACTCGAGTTCACGTTTGTCGACACAGGCGATTTAGCGGCAGTGGAAGCGGCTGTCCAAGAAAATACGAAAGCGATTTTCATTGAGACGCCGACAAATCCGTTGTTGAAAGTGACGGATATCGAAGCGGTTTCGGCTTTTGCAAAATCGAAAGGTTTGCTGACGATTGTCGATAATACATTCATGACGCCGTATTTGCAGAACCCGATTCCGTTGGGCGCAGATATCGTCTTGCATAGCGCGACGAAATACATCGGCGGACACAGTGATGTTGTGGCCGGACTGGTTGTTGTCAATACAGCTGAACTGGCAGAAGAAATGCATTTTGTCCAGAATTCAATCGGAGCAATTCTGGGGCCTCAGGATTCGTGGCTATTGATCCGCGGTTTGAAAACCTTGGGCATCCGCATGGAAGAAACCGGCACGAACGCACAGCGGATTGCAGAGTTTCTTGATGGCCACGAGGCAGTCGGGAAAGTCATTTACCCTGGTTTGCCTTCCCATGGCGGCCACGAATTGATGAAGAAACAGTCGGCTGGTTTTGGCGGCATGATCTCGTTTGATGTCGGCAGCCGTGAAAAAGCGGGTGAACTGCTTGCGAAATTGAAATACTTCACGCTCGCCGAAAGCTTAGGAGCGGTCGAGAGCCTGATTTCGGTGCCTGCCCAAATGACGCATGCTTCGATTCCAGCAGAACGCCGCGCTGAACTTGGCATTGGCGACGGTTTGGTACGCATTTCTGTCGGAATAGAAGATGTAGAAGATTTAATAGAAGATTTGTCTGAAGCTTTAAGCTGAGGTAAAACCGCCCATGAGGCGGTTTTTTCATTCGATTAAAACATTTATTTACTATATTTATCAATTATATTTTATTTATGGTAAAACTTATAGCCGATATGAACTTAAACTTCGACCTCCGAAATAATTACATTAGCATATTCTTCTGAATAGTCTAACATGTTATTATTTTAACCAGCGGTAAAATTCTGACAATTACAGGAGGTCACATCCATGAGTAAAAGCAAATGGGCATCAGTCATTTCAGCCAGTGCGTTGGCACTGTCTTTATTAACACCAGCAGCAACAGCAGCACCGGTAGAAGCGGTGCCGTCGACTATAGATTGGAACAGCGCAAAATACGGTGAAAGAATCGATATCGACCAACAGTTGAACCAAATGACATTGGATCCGGAGTTCCAAAAGGAAGCAGATAAAAAGATCAAAGCGCAAGCAGGCGCACTAGATGATGAAACAGCTGACGGCGTGGAAGAAGCGGCAGCTGATAGCCCGTTTACATTTGACGGCGGAACGAAAAAATTCCTTAACCGAAACTTGAAATTTAAAGACTTCACGCTTCGCAGCGTCGGAGATAACGTTGAAATCTGGGTAGCGAACGATTTGGCATACGGACCAAACAACCCGAAGCCGGCTGACGTGGTTACGCAAGCGCAAGTTGATAAATTGAAAGCTGAATTCGACAGCAACATCTATCCTGTAGCGACAGACTTCTTCGGTACACCGGATACATTGGACGGCTCGAATTCGCCGCTTCCAGGCATGGTCGGCCTTCCTGAAGGCTATTACGAAGGATCTGACAAAGTGATCATGCTTGTCGACAACGTTCAGGATGAAGGCTGGAACAATCCTTCATACCCATTCTTCGTGGCTGGATTCTTCTGGCAGACGCTTGAAAACTATACAGACCGTAACATCATCACAATCGATACGAACTCATGGGCAACTCGTTTGGAGAACACGTTCTTCGCAACGACAATCCACGAATTGCAGCATTTGATCCAAGCGGACAACGATGGCGCGGAAGAAACGTGGTTGAACGAAGGGATGTCTACATTCTCTGAATTCCTTGGCGGCTATGGCCATGGCGAAGGTTCAATCAACTTCTACCTGGATCATCCGGAAAACTCATTAGTAAACTGGGATGAGCACGGAACAGCGAAAACTGGTCCGGAAACAATCGCAGATTACGGGCAGACTTATTTGTTCACACTTTATATGTTTGATAAATTCGGCAAAGAATTCATCCGTGAATTGGCTGTCGACGGGACGACTCAAGGCATGACGAGCGTCAACGAAACATTGAAGCGCTACGGTTCTGACAAAACGTTCACAGAAGTCTATCAGGACTTCATGGCGGCTTTGGCGTTGGACAACTCTGACGTAAGCAGCGATTATAACTTCGACAGCATCGACTTGCGTGAACTGCCTGTAGGCACAGCTGGCGATAAGCGCGGCAAAACGGTCGACTTCGAAAAAGCGAAAACATTTGAAAAAGAAGGCGTTCCTGCATGGGGCGGCGACTTTAAAGAATTCAATTTCGGGACGGACGTACGCGGCATGGAATTTGATGGCGTTGATTTCCTTCCATTGCAATGGCAGACAACTGCTAACCCATTAGACGCATCTGAGCAAGTATTGCACGCGAACAACGGCGACGAAGCGGATCAGGCATTGATCTTCGGAGCAACGGTTCCAACGGATAACGCAACGTTGACGTTCGATCATTACTACGACATTGAAGAACAGTGGGACTATGCAGCGGTACAAGTCTCTACGGACAACGGCGAAACTTGGACTTCATTGGCGAATGAAAACACACGCAGCGATGTAGTGGAAGAAGGCTACCCTACCATCAAAGAAAACGTTCCTGGATTCACTGGGCACAAATTAAACTGGTCCACTGAAACATTCGATCTTTCAGCGTATGCTGGACAAGACGTCCTGGTTTCATTCCGCAACATGACGGACTGGGGCTATAACGATACAGGCTGGTTCATCAAAAACGTTCAATTGGGCGATTTCTCGGCTGACGGAACTTCAACAGACCAATTCCAGTCGCTTGGCCAATTGAAAGGCCAGTATGTCGACTTCACGACGACATTCATCCAAACGAAGAAAAACGGGCAGCAGCGCGTCGTCAATGTTGATCCATTCAACGTAACGGATAAAGAAGCATTGGATCTGCAGCAAGTGCTTCGTGAAGGCAATGTGAAAATGATCACTTCTTATGCGGCAGCTGAAGGCCAAAAAGAAGCGAAAGAATTCACGTATGAAGTGAAGTACAAATCAAATAAAGGCAAAGCAAAAGGCAAGAAGTAAGAAGCAAGCGGACCCCGGTCCGCTTTTTCTTTTGCCCTCAATTGCGGTATGATAGGGGAGTGAACTAATACAGGATGGAAGGAAGATCGCATTGTCAAAAAAATTGGATGCATTTTTAAATGAAAACCTGGGCGAATTGAAAGAACAGGGATTATACAACGAAATCGACCCGGTTGAAGGACCGAATGGACCGATCATCAAGGTCCGTGGCAAAGATTTGATCAACCTGTCTTCTAATAATTATTTGGGTCTGGCTACAAACGAAGAGTTGAAAAAGCTGGCGAAAGACGCCATCGATAAATACGGAGTCGGCGCAGGTGCAGTCCGCACGATCAACGGCACACTCGACATCCACGTGAAATTGGAAGAAAAGCTGGCTGAATTCAAGGGAACAGAAGCGGCGATTTCATTCCAATCAGGCTTTAACTGCAATATGGCGGCGATTTCAGGTGTCATGGACAAAAATGACGCGATTCTTTCTGACCAGTTGAACCACGCATCGATCATCGATGGCTGCCGCTTGTCGCGCGCGAAAATCATCGCGTTCAAGCATTCGGACATGGACGATCTTCGCCAAAAAGCGAAAGAAGCGACTGAATCCGGCTTGTACAATAAAGTGATGGTCATCACGGACGGCGTCTTCTCGATGGACGGCGATATCGCGAAGCTTCCGGAAATCGTGGAAATCGCGAAAGAATTCGACTTGATCACTTATGTGGATGACGCGCACGGTTCAGGCGTCACGGGCAAAGGAAAAGGCACGGTGAAGCATTTCGGCCTTGAAAAAGAAGTGGACCTGCAGATGGGTACGCTGTCGAAAGCGGTCGGCGTTGTCGGCGGTTATGTAGCCGGCAAACAAAACCTCATCGATTGGCTGAAAGTCCGCGCACGCCCGTTCTTGTTCTCGACGGCTGTTCCACCGGGCGACGTGGCGGCAATCATCGGCGCCTTGCAAATGATCATGGATTCGACGGAATTGCATGACAAGCTATGGGACAACGGTGACTACTTGAAAAAAGGCTTGAAAGAGCTGGGCTTCAATATCGGCGAGTCCGAAACACCGATTACGCCATGCATCATCGGCGACGAAAAACTGACGCAGCAATTCTCGAAGCGTTTATTCGAAGAAGGCGTCTACGCAAAATCGATCGTCTTCCCGACGGTTCCAAAAGGCACCGGACGCGTCCGCAATATGCCAACTGCGGCGCACACGAAAGAAATGCTCGATGACGCCATCGCCACTTACAAAAAAGTCGGCAAAGAACTCGGTGTTATCAATTAAAAATGTGAAAAACCCGCCATGTTGGCGGGTTTTTTTATGGGGTGATGAAATACGCTCTGTAAAGGGTAGAATACGCTCTATAAGTTCGAAAATACGCTCTAGTAACCTGGAAATACGCTCTATTAATCAATAAATACGCTTCTGGCGTTGAAACAGGCACAGACTTCACGCCATTTTACATCTCCTGCGCTTCAAAATAAGCTGCAGCAAAGACTTTTGCCGCAATTGCCATCGCGCCTTCATTGAAATCGAAGTTTTCGTGGTGATGGGGAAAACTTAGCGCATCATCTGCCATCTTGGCGCCGACAAAGAAGAACGCGCCGGGCACCTGTTGCGTGTAATAAGCGAAATCCTCGACCGGCATGATCGGGTCGATCTCCACCAGCGCATCCTCGCCGACGGTTTTGCGGGCTGCAGCGCGCACCATATCCATCGCCTCCGCATGGTTCCACAGGGAGTCGTAGCCGGCTTCAAGCGCCACTTCTGCAGCTGCACCCATCGCACGCGCAACATTCTCCGCTATCGACGCCAGGCGCTCTCTGGCAAGCTGCCGCAGTTCGGGATTGAAGACGCGGATGGTGCCTTCGAGCACCGCCTCGCTCGGGATGACGTTATCCGCTTCGCCGGCATGGAATTTGCCGACAGTGACAACGAGTTCCTGTAAGGGATCGGCATTGCGGCTGACGATCGATTGCAGCGCAATCATGACGTGGCTCGCCGCCAGAATCGGGTCGACGCCAAGCTGCGGTTCTGCACCGTGGCTGCCGGAGCCGCGGATGACAATTTTGAACGTATCTTCCGCCGCCTGTAAAAAACCGTCGCGGACGAAAACTTTTCCGTATGGCATGCTGCTTTGGACATGCGCGCCGAAAATCAGTTCGACGCCGTCGAGGCAGCCATCCGCAATCATGGCGCGGGAGCCGCCGGGCGGCGTTTCTTCGCCGAATTGGTGGATCAGCACAATCGTGCCGGGCAAATCATCTTTGACAGCGGCCATCGCTTTTGCAAAGCCTAGCAAGGCGGCCGTGTGCCCGTCATGCCCGCAGGCATGCATGACGCCGGGAACCGTCGATTTATACGGAACATCTTTTTTATCGTCAATCGGCAGCGCGTCAAAATCGGCACGGAATGCAACTGTCTTGCCGGGCTTGCCGCCGCGGATCGTGCCGACTACCCCGCGGCCGCCGACGCCTCGGCGCACTTCGATGCCAAGTGCTTGGAGCTCGTTGGCAATAAATTCAGGTGTCTCGACTTCCTGATGGGACAGCTCCGGATGCATATGCAGATGGCGGCGGGTTGCCGTCATTTCTTCTTGTAACGCGTCAATCGCTTCGTAAATTCCAGTTTTCATGGAGCCACTCCTCTTTCACATAATACCTTCAGTATACTGTTCGCAAGCCCGCGACTTCAAATAAAGAAGAATAAATAACAGCTTCAAAGCATATTTATCCACGAAAAAACACGCTGCCGAAGGGGCAGCGTGTTTTCAAATGGCATCTGTATTGGAAATCAAGCTAAGGAATTGCTGGGTGCGTGCTTCTTTCGGATGGCTGAAAATGTCTTCCGGCTTGCCGCGTTCAACAATGACGCCGCCGTCCATGAACAAGACTTCGTCCGCCACGCCGCGTGCGAAACGCATTTCGTGGGTGACGACGACCATCGTCATGCCTTCAGCCGCCAAGTCTTTCATAACTTGCAGCACTTCGCCGACGAGTTCAGGGTCAAGCGCTGAAGTCGGTTCGTCGAACAGCATCACTTTCGGTTCAAGCGCCAGCGCGCGGGCAATGCCGACGCGCTGCTGCTGTCCACCAGACAATTGGAACGGGTATTCGTCCGCTTTGTCCGCCAGGCCGACTTTCTCGAGCAATGCCTGCGCTTTCTTGCGCGCTGTTGCTTTGTCGATCCCTTGGACGATGACCGGCCCTTCCATGACGTTTTCAAGCGCGGTCATGTGCGGGAACAAATTGTAATGCTGGAAGACCATCGCGGACTGCTTGCGGAACGCGTTCACTTGTTTTTTCGAAACAGGCTTGGAAAAATCCACTGTCTGCTCGTCAATCGTGATGACGCCTTCAGACGGAACTTCCAAGATGTTCAGGCAGCGAAGAAACGTCGTCTTGCCGGAGCCGGAAGGGCCGATGACGACAACTGCCTGGCCTTTTTCAAGCTTCAAGTCGATGCCTTTCAACACTTCCAGCTTGCCGAATTTCTTGTGCAAATCACTAATCGAAATCATATTTTGCTCCTTACTGCATGGTGTGCTTTATTAGCGCGAAACGTACCGGTCGAATCGATTTTCCAGCCTGCCTTGCCCGAGCGACAAGAGGAAGCAGACCAGCCAATAAATCAATGCCGCCTGCCCGTATAACAACAGGAATTCGTAATTGGTCGCAGCGATTTGCTGCGCCACACGGAACATTTCCGTTACGAGAATCAGCGACGCCAGCGACGTGTCTTTGATCAAGCTGATGAACGTGTTGGAAAGGGGAGGGATCGATACCCGTGCCGCTTGCGGCAGGATGACGCGGCGCAGCGATTGGGCGTAACTCATGCCGATCGTGTTCGCCGCTTCCCATTGGCCTTTCGGAATGGACAGGATCGCTGCCCGGATCACTTCGGATGCATAAGCGCCGACATTCAGCGAAAAGCCGATAATGGCTGCCGGGAACGGATCAATGACCACGCCGATTGTCGGCAAACCGTAAAACAGGATGAACAATTGGACCAATAAAGGCGTGCCGCGGATGATCGAAACGTAAACGCGGGCAATCACCTGGAAAATCTTGATTGTCGAAATGCGGGCAAGCGCCGTCAGCACGGCAATGGCAAGCCCCAGTACAAAGGCGATGAATGACAGTGGAATCGTATACTGGATCATCCCTTCAATCAACGGAAGCCAGGAAGACTGGGAGATGTCCATCAGCCGCTCGAGGCGCACCGGATCTGTAAAAATACTATTCAAGTACATTTTCGCCGAACCATTTGTTCGAGATTTCTTCGTACGTGCCGTCTTCGATCATTTCAGCCAACGCTTTATTGACCTCTTCGATCATCGGACCGCTGCCTTTACGGAACAACAATGCGCTTTGTGCTGCATCATCCGCTTCGTCAACGATTTCAATATTGGCTTCCGGGCGCTGCTTCAAGAAATCCAAGACCGTCAAGTTATCGTTTACCGTTGCATCAACGCGGCCGGAGTTCAGCAATTCGATGGCTTGGTTGAATCCTTCAACGCCTTCAAGTTCAGCGCCGAACGATTTTGCCGTTTCTGCGTAATTGCTCGTCAATGACTGGGCGGACAATTTGCCTTCCAAATCTTCAAAAGCCTGGATTTCTGAATCTTTCGGTACGACTAAAACAGCCGTTGAAGTGATGTATGGATCTGAGAATTCGTAGCTTTCCTGGCGTTCAGGGTTGATGCCGACTTGGTTCGCGACCATATCGAAGCGTTCTGCGTCAAGTCCTGCAAACATCGCATCCCATTGTGTTTCCAGGAATTCAGCTTCGACGCCTAAGCGGCTCGCCACTTCTTCCGCAATCTCAACGTCGAATCCTGTCAATTTGCCGGTTTCATCGTGGAAAGTGAAAGGAGGGTAAGTTCCTTCCGTGCCAATCGTCAATGTTCCTTCTTCTTTCACTTTCGCCAACAAATCTTCTTCAGCGCTGTCGGATTCGCCGCTGCTGGTTTCCGGATTCGCTGTGTTGCTGCCGCAAGCTGCCAATAACAGCACCGCGCCGATTAATGCCAATAAACCCAATGTAAACTTCTTCATAAATTAATCCCCTCGATTTCCTGTATTTTTCGCTGAAAACTTTTTTTACTCATTAAGCCGCTTTGCCGCAAGATTGAAAAATATATATACCAAGCGGAATACTAGGTTTTAAGATTAAAAAAAAGGTTTCAACATTTTTGGTCCAGTGATTGGAGCCGTCTTTATTAAGTGCTGACTTATTATAGCACCATTAAAGTGCATTTTTCAACAACATCAACCTGCAAGTTCGAAAGACTTGAAATGCAAAAGGCATTGTATTTTTAAAGAGAACAATTTATAATGGCTTCATAGAGAAGCTTAACGAAACGCCAATAACAA
Source organism: Planococcus sp. APC 3906 (assembly GCF_030407685.1). Classification (NCBI taxonomy): domain Bacteria; kingdom Bacillati; phylum Bacillota; class Bacilli; order Caryophanales; family Caryophanaceae; genus Planococcus; species Planococcus sp. APC 3906. The sequence goes on from NZ_JASDCW010000007.1 coordinate 15,909, forward strand.
CACGAATAATGTGTTTCTACAGAGGACAATTGTTTTATTCGAAAGGAGTGCTATTGATGGAACGTATAATGATTACTGGTGCACTGGGACAGATTGGATCGGAATTGACTGAAAAACTGCGCGGAATCTACGGTGCGGACAACGTATTGGCGACGGATATCCGCAACGGCGGCGAGCAAAGCGGGCCATTCAGCGTCTTGGACGTGACGGATGCCCAAAAAATGCATGATTTGGCAAAAGACTTCGGAGCTGACACGATGATGCACATGGCGGCATTATTGTCTGCGACGGCTGAAGAAAAGCCGCTTCTTGCGTGGAACTTGAACATGGGCGGTTTGGTCAATGCGCTTGAAGCATCGCGCGAACTTGGCATGCAATTCTTCACGCCGAGCTCGATCGGTGCATTCGGACCTTCGACACCGAAGAAAAATACGCCGCAAGACACGCTGCAGCGCCCGACGACGATGTATGGCGTCAACAAAGTGGCCGGCGAATTATTATGCGATTATTATTTCCAGAAATTCGGCATCGATACACGCGGCGTCCGCTTTCCTGGATTGGTGTCCTACGTGGCACAGCCAGGCGGCGGCACGACGGATTACGCAGTGGACATCTATTACAAAGCGATTGAAGAACAGCGTTACACGTCTTATATCGCTGAAGGAACGTACATGGACATGATGTATATGCCGGATGCGCTGCAGGCAATCGTCGATTTGATGGAAGCCGACCCGGCGAAACTCATTCACCGCAACGCATTCAACGTAACGGCCATGAGCTTTGAGCCGGAGCAGATTGCAGCATCGATCCGCAAGCACGTCCCGGAATTCCAAATGTCCTACGATGTCGACCCGGTGCGCCAGGCGATTGCCGACAGCTGGCCGGACAGCATTGACGCTTCAGCGGCGAAGAACGAATGGGGCTTCAAAGCGCAGTATGACTTGGATGCGATGACATCGGATATGCTGGTGAAGCTCAAAAAAAAGTTGATGCACGTCTAAAGAACAGCAAATAGAAAAAAGCTGGAAGCGATATTTCGCTTCCAGCTTTTTTGGTTTCATTAGAATAGAAGATGTGCAACTCCGGCAACGATCGGCAAAGCAATGACCGTGCGCAATACGAAGATGACAATCAAGTCCCAAATGTTGACCGGAATTTTGGAACCGAGCAGCAATCCACCGACTTCTGACATGTAGATCAGCTGGGTGACAGACATGGTTGCCACGACGAAGCGCGTCAATTCCGATTCGATTCCAGTAGCGAGAATTGCAGGCAAGAACATATCAGCAAATCCAACCACCATCAATTGGGCAGCTTCTTCTGCTTCTGGAATGCCCAGCAAATTTAAATAAGGTTCGAATGGTGTTCCTAGAATAGAAAAGATGGGTGTGAATTCAGCAAGCATCAATGCCACAGTGCCAAACGCCATGACGACAGGGGCAACGCCTATCCACATATCCAAAACATTTTTAAAGCCGTCTTTGAAGAATTTGGAAACCGATTTGCTTTCTGAAGCCTTGGTTAACGCATTCTCAATTCCGTGTGAAGTAACGCTATATCCTTCAGGCACTTCTTCCGATTGGGAATCTTGTGGATCGCCATTCATGAAATTCGTTGATTTCTGTGCAAGCGGATAAATACGCGGCATAATCAAGGCAAGGATGACGCCAGCAAGGATGACCGTTCCATAGTAGGGTAAGAAATATTGGCCAAGGCCGACTTCTTGAATAACGACAATTGCAAACGTAATGGAAACAACTGAAAAGGTGGTTCCGATAATTGCCGCTTCACGCTGCGTGTATTTATTTTGGATATATTGCGTGTTGGTCAACAAAACCCCGATTGTTCCATCGCCAACCCATGAAGCCAAAGCATCAATGGATGAACGGCCAGGCAGCCGGAAAACAGGACGCATGATTTTCACCATCATTGTTCCGAAGAATTCCAAAAGCCCGAAATTCATCAAAAGAGGCAAGAACAAGCCAGCAAACAGGAAGATGGTGAACAAGAATGACAACAGGCCAGTGCTGGAAAGAAGCAGACCGCCTGTATTTTCGCTCCATACGGCTTCTGGTCCGACTTGGAACAATACCATGATTGCGAATACTGCACCGATGATGCGGACAATCGTCCAGAACAAATTGACGTTGAACAAACGGTCAAAAAAGGAAACCTTATGCCCTTCTTTTACTCGGCGGGTGATAAAGACCAAAGATCCGATAGCTGCTATCAGCATGATGACCAACATGATCCAAGGTGCAATTGGCTCAATGAATCCTGCTACAAGATTGGCTAACAAAGCGATAGTGACCATCCAACCATCCTCAGTTGGAACTGGAATGATGAATAATAGGATACCTAGCAATGATGGTATTAAGAATAATAACCAGGTCGAAGTTGAAAACTTTTTCACGAATAAACCCCTTTTCCTTGTGCATTAAAACACGTGATGAGCAGTAATTATACAGCACTTTCCCCTCTGAAAGTGCTTTCATGCCAATGTTTATATTATCTGATAACAGAAAGAAAAAACACCCCCTTTTTCAAAAAGAAAAAGGGGGTGTTTTTTCGTTAGAATGATTCTTCGAAATCTTCATCCCAGCGATAATTATAGAAACGTTCTTTGGTAAGCCAATTTTCCGCTTCCTTGTCGCCTTGGGATAACTTCAATTCCATTTCTTCAAGCATCCAAGACGTTTGGGAAATGTGTGCTTTCATGGCGTTCATTTTTTGGTCCCGTACCGCCGTGACATCGTGTACAATGTCCGGATGTCCGAGAACTTCGAGTGTTTCGTTGGCAAAAGCGACGCAATGCAGCTTCGGCCGGTCTTTCATGCGGCGGACCGCACGGACGACTGCACGTGCAGTTGCTTCGTGGTCCGGGTGGACGGATAAATTCGGATAAAATGTGATGATGAGCGAAGGGTTCAATTCTTCGATTAAGTCAGCCATCATTTTAACCATTTTTTCGTCATCTTCGAATTCGACTGTTTTGTCGCGCAATCCCATCATGCGCAAATCCGTCAGCCCCATCGCTTCGGCAGAGCCGAGCAATTCCTTTTTGCGGACATTCGGCAAAGATTCGCGGGTTGCGAAAGGCGGGTTGCCTAGGTTGCGGCCCATCTCACCAAGTGTCAAACAGGCGTATGTAACCGGAGTCCCTTGCAGAATATGAGTGGCGATCGTTCCTGAAACGCCGAACGCTTCATCGTCCGGGTGAGGGAAGACGACCAGTACTTGACGTTCTTTTTCAATTGCCATCTAGTTTTCCCTCCTTAATAACTGAACGGTGTTTCGCTGATTTGCAGCGCGACCGCCAGTTTTCCTGTTCCGTCATGTCCGGCGAGCAGCAGGCGCCCCTGCTCATCCAATTCGTAATGGGTGATTCCTTGCGCGTAGACCCAGCCGTGCGGCAATTTCAAGCCGACCCGGTGCGGGCTGTCGCCAACCACTTTACCTAGCTCATAATTGATGACTACATTTCGGATAAAGGCGCCGGCATTAAAAAAGCCTTCATTGAAATGAGTTGCGTATGAACCGTTGGTCGTTTCCAAATGCAGATAGACATCTTTTTTGGCGAACGCATCCAGTTCGACTTGCAGTTTCTTAACTTCGACTAATTCCATTGTTTTCACTCCTCATGCAATCCGTATTCTTTTAGTATAGGGAAAATCGCGGAAGAATGCGATTAGGATGATTCAGGGATGCAAAATAATGTTATTATATGGAAAAGAGAATTTTCGGATTTATTCGAAAAGATGTTAAAGGGTGGAATACATGAAATTAATGATCAAATTTGTTTTTTCCGTTGTGGGCATCGTGCTCGTCAGCGGCTTTCCGGTGCTGATCGGCGGGCTGGTGGCCGGCGAATTGCGGCTCGCGGAATATATTGGGGCGTTGGAAGCGGTGCTGCGCGGGCTTTGGCCGCTGCAGGAATTCACGGTGCTGAATATGAGGACGAACCGGGAAATCCCGCTGTTCCCGACAATTGGCGAGTATATCATCTATTCATTGGAGCTGCTGTTTCTGGCGTTCGCGGTGGCCATTTTCTTTGCCATCACATTCACGGTGCTGACGATGCTGCTGAAAGAAAAGGCGCGGCAGCGCATCAAGATGGCGCTGTATTTCCTGGAGTCACTGCCGGATCTTTTGGTCATCATGCTGGCCCAGCTCGCTGTCATTGCCGTCTATTTGCAGACGAACGTGTTGATTTCCAAAATTGCGGTCGTCCAAGGTGACCACATTTATTGGCTGCCGGTGCTATGCCTGGCTTTATTGCCGATGATCCAATTATACCGCTTGTGCATGCTGACATTTCAGGACGAAGAGCGGAAGATGTACATCGAGCTTGCTCGTTCGCTCGGCTTTTCCAAAGTATTCGTCATCTGGGTGCATATGTTCCGCAATGCGATTATCAGTGTCTTTTTTCAATCCAAGAAGACGATTTGGTTCATGCTGTCGAATTTGTTCGTGCTGGAATTGATGTTCAATATTCCGGGTATCATGCTGTTCATGAAAGACAATATTTCACCGGAAGTGTTCCTAGTCTCCATTTTCAGCTTTTTCCTGCCGATTTTCTTGCTTTACAGCATCGGCGAATGGCTGGTGTTGCGGCATCTGCGCGGAAAGGAGGCGATTTAGATGTGGAAGCAGCCTTATTTTCTCGTTGGGTTCGCCATTCTTTCTTTTTTCCTGGGCGGCAGCTTTCTTTATGAATGGCTTTGGGGCAATGTGCCGAGGCAGATTTTCTTCGTGACGGAAAACGGGCGCACAGTAGAAGGGCCGCCGATTTCCCCCAAGTGGAATTTTCCGTTGGGAACCGATCAGTATGGCTATGATTTATTGGGCAAATTGATGATTGGCGGCAAGTATACGATCCTTGCTGCGTTGGCGATTGCTGCATTGCGCATGCTGATCGCTGTGCCGCTTGGTTATATGATGGCGACGTATTTGCAGCGTCAGCGCGCGTGGATCGGCGGTTTGGCTGATTCCCTCCATTATATTCCGCTGACGCTTTTTGCCGCTTACATCCTGTACCCGGTGCTGTGGATGCCGCTTGGCGGATTCACCAACACCATATGGGAAAGAATTGCCATCCAAGTAGTTCTCATGGCTTTGCTGACCATGCCGATTGTGGCAGTCTTGATTGGCAATGAAGCCGCATTACTTTACCGTCAGGAATACGTCACGGCAGCAAGAGTGATTGGAGCGGGGGAGACGCGGATCATCCGCAAGCATTTGTATCCGCAGATGCGGGAAAAGCTGGCGGTTTTGTACGGCCAGCAAGTGATCGAAACATTCATCGTCCTGGCCCATTTAAGTTTGCTGAATTTATTTTTGGGCGGCACGAAGATCAGCTATGACCCGATGTTCAGCGATCCGCCGATGTCGATTTCGTTTGAATGGTCCGGCTTGTTCGGTTCGACATTCCGCTATCTCCAAGGTTCGCCGTGGCTGCCGCTGTTTCCGGTGTTGTTCATCGCCTTGTCGATTTTGGCGGTCACATTGATGCTCGAAGGTTATTTGCGTTCAAAAGACCTTCAAGCCCCGAAAAAGAGTTCGGCGCTGGCGCAAGAAGAAGCAATCGTCGACTGGAACCGCGAACAATTGCGAAGCCGCATGGTTCTCTTGAAAAATGCTGAAACACCAAAAAACCCTCACAATTTGTGAGGGTTTTGTTTTTTATTCTGGATAAAGAGGAAAGCGATAATCAGCGCGAGCCCGGCGTACAATACCGATGTACTGATAATAAGCTGGCGAGCTTGCCCGACTTCGATAAATTGCATAACAAAGTCCGGTCCGAATAAAAACAGCGGCAAGACCACCGTGATCCATGTTTTATTCCATAAAGCGGAGACGATGAACACGGCAATTCCAGCTGCAGCAATGGCCCAAGCCATTTCACGGGAGGGGATGTAGAACGGTTCGAACAGGAAGATGTCCAGGAACATCATTGCCGCAAACAGCAGCACCACTGTAAATTGGATGCCCATGAAGACGGCGATTTCCCGTTTCGTGCTCCATTTCCGTACGCTCATTTTGCGGAAGAAGAAGACATAAGCGCCGATGCCGAGAAACGCGACCAGCGGGTAGGTGATCAGCGTCAGAATCGAGAAAGACAGCTCGCCGCGGATGGCAGGACCGGTCAGGAAGTAGGCGAGCATGAGCAGGATGAACATCGGCATCATTTTGGCGATGCCGAAGAAGTCTGTCGCCATTTCGCTCCGAATGCTTTCCATATACGCTTCAGGCGAATCGCCGGTGACGCTGCGGATGTTTTTCCCGCGGCTTTCCGCTTCTTCCAAATGGCTTCGCAATTCATCAGCGATGGCGTTGATTTCTTCGTCGTTTTTGCCGGAAGTCAGTAAATACATTCTCAAGTTTGCGATAAATTCTTCGCTTTCTTTTGTCAGTGCCATTACAATTCCTCCTTTAATAAGCGATCGACCGATTGGGACATGTGCTGCCAACGGGCTTTGAATTCCTGGTATTCGTCTTTGCCGGCAGCAGTCAGCGTATAATATTTCCGCTTCGGCCCGCTAGGCGATTCTTTCATGACCGAATCGACGAGCCCTTCTTTTTGGAGCCGCATCAATACTGGGTAGATGCTACCTTCGCTGATCATCGTAAAGCCGTATAGCTCCAGTTTTTCAATCATTTCATAGCCGTACGTTTCACCTTTTCCGATGATTGCGAGCAAGCATCCTTCGAGTATCCCTTTGAGCATTTGGCTGGAAGACATGGCCGGCCTCCTTTAGCTATAGTGTAATGCAAGTTACTTTCTATCTTGTAATACAATATAGCATCCCAGAAAACGGACGTCAACTACTATGTTATACAAGTTAGCGGCAAATAAAAAACTGCCGCGCAAGCTATGATACATAGCTTGCGCAGCAGCGTGTTTGAAGAAGATTAGATTTTTTCCATTTGGACTTCAGGTGTTTCTTCGAATTTATTGGCCGCACCGTGCATAACCGGGCCGACGTATTCGTTGAGTTTCCAGCCATTGGCGATAGCCGCTGAAACGAATTTCTTCGCGTTCAGGACAGCATCTTCGACTTTTTGGCCGTTTGCCAAGTTCGCTGTGATCGCCGCTGCGAACGTGCAGCCAGCGCCGTGGTTATAAGTTGTTTCTGTTTTCTCTGATGTCAGTAAATAATGCGTTTTGCCGTCGAATAAAAGATCAGCCGCTTTTTCGTGCTTCAATTGTTTGCCGCCCTTGATGACAACATACTCCGCACCGTGTGCGTGGATTTTTTCCGCTGCTTCTTTCAAATCGTCAACGGTTTTCAGGATGCCGACGCCAGACAGCTGGCCAGCTTCCACGAGGTTCGGTGTCACGACTTTCGCATTCGGCAGCAAGTATTTGATCATTGCGTCGACGTTTTCCGGGAATAAGACTTCCGCTTCGCCTTTGCACGCCATGACCGGATCGATGACCACGTCGCGGATGCCGGATGCAGCAATCGCTTCGCCCGCCAGTTTGATGATTTCGACGGTCGGCAGCATACCCGTTTTCAAAGCATCGATGCCTGTCGAGAAGGCAGTGTCCAATTGGGCTTGCAGCGTATCAACCGCGATCGGGTGGATGCCGTGGCTCCAGCCATTGTTCGGGTCCATTGTCACAATAACGGTAAGCGCGTTCATGCCGTATGTGCCGTGTTCTTGGAAAGTTTTCAAATCAGCTTGTATACCAGCGCCTCCGGAAGTATCCGAGCCGGCGATTGTTAATGTTTTTTTCAAAGCCATTCAATTTTATCCCCTTTATAAATAATATGTTTGGTTCCTTCATTTTATCAAAAATCAGTGTATTTACAATGGATTGGACTTATGGGGCACAATGAGCAGCACCGCTGTGGCAGCGCTCACAAGGAAAAATGCCGCAGCAAAAAAACCTGCCATCCAGCTGCCGCTTTTGAAAAGACCAAATGCTATGATCAATGTTAGAATGGAAACAGCGAGCACAGCTGAGCCCAGGCATCCCATGCCGAGCCGTTTGGCGCGTTCAGGCGCGCTGCTTCCTTTGGTTTTGGAAACGGATTTTATTTTTTCCCGCCAATCGGCCATGCAAATCGCCCCTTTGCTCCATCGTATCACGGAGGCGCATTGATTTGAATAAAAGAAAGAGGGATAGACCGTGGCAAATGATTCGAAGTTGAAAGAAATAGAGCGTTTATTGCAAGAAGTGAAAGGCAAAGAAGATTCAAATCCATCTGGATTCTGGAAATCAGCGAAAGTGTTGGCAGGCGTTTTCCGCAAAACGTTCTTGGCGTTGGCGCTGCTGCTGCTATTGCTATTCATCGCGTTGCCGTTGGGCGCGTACTGGATGTTGAATGGCAGCACGTTCACCGAAGAAAAAGGCGCGTTCCTCGAGCGCATCCAAGATTTAAATGAATTATCGACAGCGGAAGCGTTCTCGAAAGCCATCATCGAACGCCAGGACAATGCAGTGTTCGGCCAGGAAATCGGCTTGGAGCTGCCAGGGACAAAACGGCAATTGCTGGTGGTCATCCCAGGATCGGTCAAAGCAGGCATTGATTTTTCTGAAGTGACGGAAGACGACATCGTAGTGGATGAAGAAGCGAAAACGGCGACATTGACGTTGCCAAGAGCTGACTTCCTCGGCGGGCCGGAATTGTTCATGGACCAAGTGAGAGTCTTCTCGTATGAAGGGCTGTTCCGCGACAAAGCGGATATTTCGGAAGCATACGATCTGGCGGAAGAAGCGCAAAAGCTGATCCTGAAAGAAGCGCAAGACCAGGGCGTGCTTGAGCGTGCTGAAGAAAACGGGGAACGCTCGGTGCAGGAAATGTTCCAGCTCGTCGGCTATGACGTATCAGTAGAATTCAAAGACTGAGGAGGGTTAAGCGATGCCGAAAGAGATTTTTCATAATGACTGGCAGGAAGTCATCGGCGGCGAATTTGCCAAACCGTATTACCAGAAGCTGCGGGAATTTCTGAAGCATGAATACGAACACGAAACGGTGTATCCGGACAAACACGATATTTGGAACGCGTTCGAACATACCGCTTACAGCGACGTCAAAGTCGTCATCTTGGGGCAGGACCCTTACCACGGGCCGAACCAGGCACACGGCTTGAGTTTCTCGGTGCAGCCCGGGGTTCCGCATCCCCCGAGTCTGCGCAATATGTTCAAGGAATTGAAAGAGGACCTGGGCTGTGCCGCACCCAAAGACGGCACGCTGACAAAATGGGCAGACCAAGGCGTCATGATGCTCAATACTGTGCTGACGGTGCGGCAAGGCCAAGCGCATTCCCATCGCGGCCAAGGCTGGGAACAATTCACGGATGAAGTCATCCGGAAATTATCGGCCCGCGAAGAACCGGTGATTTTTGTCTTATGGGGACGGCCGGCCCAACAGAAAAAGCAATTCATCGATTTGGACCGCCACGCAATCATTGAAGCGCCGCATCCGAGCCCGCTTAGCGCCAGCCGAGGATTTTTCGGCAGCCGGCCGTATTCGCAAGTGAATCATTTGCTCGAACAGCGCGGAGAAGCGCCGATCGATTTCTGCCTGGCCTGACGAAGCGGCAAAGTGCATGGTAAACTATGAAAGATCGGAAATGGAAAGGGGGGCTTGGCATGGCAATTGATGCCGCCCGTATTTTAAGCGAGATTGAAAAACACACGGCATTGGCGCGCAAAGCGGATCCCGCGAAAATGCGCGAATCCATCGCGGCCATCCGTGTGCTATGCGATTTGCTGCTCGACGACGACCGTCCGACAGCCGAAAAGCCGCAGGCAATCCCGCTCGCGTCTCCTCAGGTGCAAACCGTCTCTTCTGTCAATAAATTAAAAGAAGACGATGCAAACGGGGATTCGCTGTTTGAATTTTAATTGGAAAGAGGAATGAAACCATGAAATTTTTCTTGATCGCAGGAGCGCTCAATGCATTGTTATCCGTTGGATTCGGCGCATTCGGCGCGCATTTGCTTGAAGGCCGCGTTGCGGATAAATACTTGGATACATGGCAGACTGCCGTGCAATACCAGATGTTCCATTCAATCGGCTTGATGGTTGTCGCCATCCTGATGAGTTCTTCGCTGCTCGGGCCGCTGAGTTCATTGAACTGGGCAGGTTATTTGATGCTTGCCGGAATCATCATTTTCTCAGGCAGCTTGTATGTGCTGAGCTTGACCGGCATCAGCATACTCGGCGCCATCACGCCAATCGGCGGCGTCGCGTTCATCGCCGGCTGGATTATGCTGATCGTCGCAGCTGCCAAAGCATTGTAATCGTTTTTTAAGGAAGCCTCCGCGCATGCGGGGGCTTTTTCCAATTAAAGGGCTTGAATTTATTTTTGGGGTGCGGAAATAGGTGATTGAGGTGCGGAAAAGCCGCCACTAGGTGCGGAAAAGTGCATTTGAGGTGCGGAAAGCGTCATAAAACAATAAAAAACCGCCAGAGGGCGGTTTTCAATCGATCAATTAAACTTCCAGGAATTTAGCGGTGCGTTCTGCGTCTAAGCGAGTGCCGACGTAGAAGGAACCGAATTCTGCGTAGCGCGCGCTGACTTCGTCAAAGCGCATTTCGTAGATCAATTTTTTGAATTGGAGAACGTCGTCTGCAAATAGCGTAACGCCCCATTCGTAATCGTCGAAGCCGACAGAGCCGGAAATGATCTGTTTCACTTTGCCTGCGTAGCTGCGGCCGATCTTGCCGTGTGACAGCATCAGTTCTTTGCGCTCGTCCATTGGCAGCATGTACCAGTTGTCATTGCCTTCGCGGCGTTTGTCCATCGGGTAGAAGCAGATGTACTGCGAACGCTGAAGCTCAGGGTACAAGCGTGCGCGGACATGCGGGTTCTGGTAAGGATCTTCGTCTGATTTTCCAGCCAGGTAGTTGGAAAGTTCGACAACGGAAACGTATGAATAAGCAGGAACCGTGTAAGCATTCAACGTCAATTTATTGAATTCCGTTTCAAGTTCGTGCAATTCGTCCATCGTTTCACGCAACATCATCAGCATGAAGTCGGCTTTTTGGCCAACTACTGAATACAATGCATGTGCGCCGGTTTTATTCGTATCGGCTGTGTTGACTTTTTCCATGAACGCTTGGAATTCGTCGATGGCAAATTGGCGCTCGGCGTCATCGAGCATTTTCCACGTAACCCAATCCATCGTGCGGAAGTCATGCAGGACGTACCAGCCGTCTAATGTAATAGCTGCTTCATTCATTTATCAAACACTCCTTTAATCTGAATCTCACAGAATCAGTTTATCATACCCGCTGGCGGAGTTCCTGCAAAAGAAATGGCTGTCACCAATTTGACAAGGGCGCGGCGGGTTTTCAGTGGCCGTTATCTCGGGTACACTTAGGGAAGCGAATGCAATGAAAGAGGAGATAGCAAGATGGAAGCATTTATGGGAGAAACAAATTGGCGTTTCTGGGATCAGTCCCTAAGCGCGCGGAACCGTTCGGCACTGGAGTCATTCGCAGCGGATGACTTGTTGTGCGAACTCGTCGGTTCAGGAAAAAGTCCGTCCGCAATCCGGACATGGGTCCACGACGACACAGTCGTATTGGGGATCCAGGACCACCGGCTGCCGCATATCGGAGCGGGCATGGAGTACCTGGAAGAGCGAGGCTATCAGCCAATCGTGCGTAATTCGGGCGGGCTTGCCGTCGTTTTGGATTCGGGCGTGCTGAACATATCACTCGTGCTGTCTGAAAGGGACAACGCGATCGATATTCCGGCGGGCTATGACATGATGGTCGAACTGGTGCAGGCTTTGTTTCCGGGAGCGCCGATCGAAGCGTATGAAATCGTCGGCTCGTATTGCCCGGGTTCGTATGATTTGAGCATCGGCGGACGCAAATTCGCCGGGATTTCCCAGCGCCGCATCCGCCGCGGCATCGCGGTCCAAGTGTATTTATGCATCGAAGGGTCGGGCGCAGAACGCGCAGAATTGATTCGTGGATTCTACGAAGCGGGGTTGCAAGGGGAGAAGACGAAAGCAGTCTACCCGGACATCAATCCGTCCGTGATGGCGTCGCTCAGCGAATTGCTCGGCAAACCGTTGACGGTGCAGGAAGTCGTACTCGATCTTCACGGCTTGCTCGGTTCGCCGGCACCCCAGCCATTGATGTCCGAAGAGACGGAGCTTTACAGTTTTTACTTGAACCGCGTTGTGGAACGCAACCGAAAAATGCTGTCGCCGGACCTTGAATGACCGAGGCCAGCTGGTGTAGAATAAACAATCACGCAGAAAAAGTGGAGGTGCCGCCGTGGACTATGCAAATCAGAAATTAGCGGAAGAAAAAGTATTCAAAGATCCGGTTCACCGATACATATACGTGCGCGACCAAGTCATCTGGGACTTGATCAATTCTCGGGAATTCCAGCGCTTGCGGCGCATCAAGCAGCTCGGCACCTCTTATCTGGTGTTTCATGGAGCCGAACATAGCCGCTTCAGCCATTCGCTTGGCGTCTATGAAATTGTCCGCCGGATTTCAGATGATATGTTCCACGGGCGGCCTGAATGGGATGAAAGCGAGCGGCTTGTCGTGCTATGCGCAGCGCTGTTGCACGATCTGGGCCACGGGCCGTTTTCCCATTCATTTGAAAAAGTGTTCAATGTCGACCACGAGAATTTCACCCGTGAGATTCTGCTCGGCGACACGGAAGTCCATCAGATTCTAATGAAAGTCAGCGCTGATTTTCCGAAAAAAGTCGCGGAAGTCATCGCCAAGACGTATTCCAATAAACAAGTAGTGTCGCTGATTTCCAGCCAGATCGACGCCGACCGCATGGATTATTTGCAGCGAGATGCTTATTATACCGGTGTTTCATACGGCCATTTTGACATGGAGCGGATTCTTCGGGTCATGCGTCCGCTCGAAGATCAAGTCGTCATCAAAGCAAGCGGCATGCATGCGGTTGAGGATTACATCATGAGCCGCTACCAAATGTATTGGCAAGTCTATTTCCATCCGGTAGCGCGCAGCGCGGAAGTCATTTTGCGGAAAATTTTGCAGCGTGCGAAGGAATTACATGACAGCGGCTATGAATTTGCCCAGCCTCCAACCCATTTCGCAGCATTCTTTGACCGTTCGTTCACATTGAAAGATTATTTGGCGCTTGATGAAGGCGTCATGATGACTTATTTCCAATTATGGATGAATGAACGCGATCCTATTTTGTCGGATATGAGCGACCGGTTCGTCAACCGGCGCCTCTTCCAATACGTCGATTTCGATCCGGGCAAAGATTACCGGAAGCTCGGGGAACTCGCCAGCTTGTTTAAAAAAGCGGGGATTGATCCCGATTATTATTTGGTCGACGACTCTACGTCAGACTTGCCTTATGATTTTTACCGCCCAGGCGAAGAAGGGGAGCGCTTGCCGATCCACTTATTGATGCCGAACGGCGACATCAAGGAATTGTCGCGCCTGTCCCAGATCGTCGAAGCGATCTCCGGCAAACGGCGTACCGACTATAAATTATATTTCCCTGCCGAATTGCTTGTCGACGGCAAGAAAAAAGCCATCAAGCAGCAAATCGTGGAAATGCTTAAAGAAGGAGGGGTATAGTTGCTCCAGGAACACGCAAAAATCGTGGACTTCATTGCCACTGCTGATGGGATTACCGGACGCAAAAAAATGCAGAAAATGATTTACATCTTAAAGAAGCTGGGTGTGCCATTCCAGGAAAAATACGAATTCCACATTTACGGACCGTATTCCGAAGAATTGACAGCCCGTGTAGAGGAATTATGCGATATGGGTTTTTTGTCGGAGGAACTCGAAGACAAAGGGTCATACGTCCAATATAAATATGCCGTCACGAAAGAAGGTGCGGATTTCCGCGGGACGCTGAAAGAGTCGATTCTGGATTCACCGGAAGTCGCCGGAAAACTGAACGGCAAAAGCAGCCGTTTCCTTGAACTCACGGCAACCCTCCTGTATTTTGACCATATGGAACGCGAAGAACAGATTGAGAAACTCCACATCGTCAAAGCGAAACTGAATTTCACGCCAGATGAAATCGAAGAAGCTTATGGGTTTATAGCGGAATTGCGGCAATAAAAAAACTTTCACTTGAATGCTAAAAATTTTTTATATGCCGATATTCCGCAAAACAGCGCCGCTTTCCTGCGGGCTTGCGCCGAACTAACTCGTGCTAGCGCCCGAGTGGATTTCGGCACTTCGCTATCCCGCGGGAGTCGGAGCTGCCTTGCTCCATATCTGGAAACGGCATGAAAATGCAGATAATGTATCTTTTTAGCTCTTCGACTAAAGAAATGAATCGTTATTAAGAAAACCCTTTGAATGAAGCTGAAGGCGGCGACTCCAGCGGGAGCAGTGATGGAGCAAAGCGACAGAGCGACGCGAGGTGAAGGCCCCGCAGGAGCATAGCGACGAGGAGACTGAAGCCGTGCCCGCGGAAAGCGTCCGCCTGAAGCGAAATGAAAAGGCCTGTCGCAAGTTTCACGACAGGCAAAAAAAAACTCCCGTAACGGGAGTTTTTTCGTATAACCGAGCGGGTGTCCGCATTTTAGATATCGCTAAACAATTTCCCTTTAACGCCGTAATCGGTTTTCTTCATGTCTTCGATGAAGACAGTGACGTTTTCAATCGGTGCGCCGGTTGTCTCGGAAACGGCTTGGCTGACTTTTTCAACCAGCGCGCGTTTTTGGTCTTCTGTGCGGCCTTCGAGCATTTTGACAGTTACGTATGGCATAATGGATACAGCTCCTTTTTTATCAGCTTCAAAATTAGCGAAGCTCTTATGAAGATACTTTTATCATATCAGAACGGAGGAAATAGACACATGGCAAATGAAGAAAAACCAAAACAAAAAGTAGGCTTCACCATCATAAAGAACGATCCGACTGACGGCCATAAAGGCTACGGCATCGGTTCGCTGTCATTGGAAAACGTTTCTCCGCTGTTTATCGACATCGAAGAAAAGGAAGCATTCATTGACATCGGCGCCATGCATGCACGCAGCCAAGTCGAGCGCGGCATCAAATTTACAGTCAACCGCGAGGATTCGGAAGGGGGCAAGCCGTACTGGCTGATCTGGATCACCATCGACTTTAATCCGGCAGGCCCATATTACGCGGGCGTCACGGCATGCGAAATGGTCGTTAACCGCGAAAAACGCCGCGGCTACAAGGTTTTGGCGGAACATGTCAATTTGATGGATAAATCGATGAAGCGCAAAATCGTTGTCGATCAAATGGATGAAGCTTCCAAGCAGGTGCTCGCTGATTATTTGAAAAACCACAATCCGGAAATGTGGGAGCGCAGCAGCGAACAATTGCATAAAGATTTAAATGGGTAAATAAGGTAATTTTTTGACTGAATTGTGACATTTGTATTTGCTTTCTGCAGGCGGTTGAAGTTGGGAAAGAAAGGCAGTACACTATAACTACAGCTTTTGAATAGAAAGCTAGGACACCTGAAGTGCGAGCAAGTGCCGTGAGCCATTGCGATAACAACCCAAGCCCAATGCCTCATGTCTCTTTCTCCGCATCATCAGGATAAAAAGGTTTTCTGTGAAGGGAAAAATTCCCTCTGCAGAAAACCTTTTTATTTTGAGTGTAGCTCCAAGCGCAGCGGGTAAAGGACTGTGTGCAAAAAAATATTGCACTTTTGCTGAAAAGACTTATACTTTTTTAAGGAGTTTTAAATTGAGCGAAAAGGAGTTTGATTATAGATGGCAGGATTTTGGTACACAGAAAAACAAACCGAGAATTTCGGAATTACGATGAAAATCAATAAAACGCTTCACACCGAACAAACGGATTTCCAATTTTTGGAGATGGCAGAAACGGCTGAATGGGGCAATATGCTGTTCCTTGACGGCATGGTCATGACATCTGAAAAAGATGAATTCGTTTATCACGAAATGGTGGCGCACGTTCCATTGTTCACTCATCCAAACCCTGAGAACGTTCTGGTTGTAGGCGGCGGCGACGGCGGCGTAATCCGTGAAGTGCTGAAGCACCCTTCTGTTAAAAAAGCGACGCTTGTCGACATTGACGGCAAAGTGATCGAGTACTCGAAGAAATTCTTGCCTTCAATCGCATCGGGCCTTGAAGATTCACGCGTTGACGTAATCGTCGGCGACGGCTTCATGCACATCGCAGAATCCGAAAACAAATACGACGTCATCATGGTCGATTCGACTGAACCTGTAGGGCCAGCAGTCAACCTGTTCACAAAAGGCTTCTACGCGGGGATTTCGAGAGCGCTGAAAGAAGACGGCATTTTCGTCGCACAGTCGGACAACCCATGGTTCAAAGCGGACCTGATCGAACAAGTACAAAAAGACGTCAAAGAGATTTTCCCGATCACAAACTTGTATTTGGCGAACATCCCGACTTACCCGAGCGGTTTGTGGGCGTTCACGATCGGTTCGAAAAAATACAACCCGCTGGAGGTTCCAGCTGAGCGTTTCCACGACATCGAAACAAAGTATTACACGCAAGAATTGCACAATGCGGCTTTCGTTTTGCCGAAATTCGTGAAAGACCTGGTAGGTAAATAAGATGCGCTTCGACGAAACGTATTCAGGCAAAGTATTCATCAAAAGCCATCCGAACTATGAAGAATCCAAAGCTGTGCTTTACGGCATGCCGATGGACTGGACAGTCAGCTACCGTCCCGGGTCGCGCTTTGGACCGAATAAAATCCGTGAAGTATCGATCGGGCTGGAAGAATACAGCCCGTACCTTGACCGCGAACTCGGCGACGTCAAATTCTTCGACGCTGGAGATATTCCGCTGCCATTCGGCAATCCGGAAAAATCCCTTGTTGAAATCGAAACGTATGTGCACACGCTTTTAGCCGACGGGAAAATCCCGATGGGCATGGGCGGCGAGCATCTTGTGTCGCTGCCGGTCATGAAAGCCGTTGCCAGCAAATACGACGATTTAGCAATCATCCATTTTGACGCGCACACAGACCTTCGAGAAAACTACGAAGGCGAAGAATATTCCCATTCCACGCCGATCCGCAAAATCGCGGACCACATCGGACCGAAGAACGTTTATTCATTCGGCATCCGTTCGGGCATGAAAGAAGAATTTGAATGGGCGAAAGAAAACGGCATGCATTTGTCTAAATTCGAAGTGCTTGAACCGTTGAAACAAGTGTTGCCAACACTTGCAGGACGCAGCGTCTACGTCACGATTGACATGGATGTTCTCGACCCGGCGCATGCGCCAGGGACAGGCACAGTCGACGCGGGCGGCATCACGTCGCGCGAATTGCTCGCGTCAATCCACGCCATTGCCGCGTCAGGCGTCAATGTTGTTGGATTCGACCTTGTTGAATTGGCACCGGTCTACGACCATTCCGACCAAACTGCAAATACTGCAAGCAAACTCATCCGTGAAATGATTCTTGGCTGGGTAAAATAATCGAAAAAAGGCCGGCCTGGAAATTTCCAGGCCGGCCTTTTTGAAACTTTCATCGGTAAAAGCTAGCCTGCTTGGAAGTGATCTTAGAGATGAAAATGGGAAATTTTTTGGGCATTGACTGCGTTGGAAAAACAATAGGAAAGCAAACTTCATTCGGTACGCTGAGCAGCTTGGCAACAAGTAAACAAGTTGATTTAGCTAAAATGTTTACAAGCTCAGTTTTTGAGAAATGGAAGGGATAAAAGGCAGATGGGAGCGCGGGAGCATGTATGATTTCAATGAAGTGTTTATCCAGATTCTGATACTGCTGGCCATTGCGATTTCCGTAGTTGGAGTTGCCAGGAAAATCAAGCAGCCGGATGCAATTGCGCTCGTACTGGTCGGCCTCTTTTTAGGGATCGTGAATTTGCCGATCCCTATGATCGACCAGGCAGAAGCATTCATTACGCAATCAAATGTCTTCCAAGTCATCATCATCTCGCTGTTCCTGCCCATCCTCCTGGGCGATGCGACTTTGAAACTGCCGGTCCACGATTTATACAAGGAGAAAAATACGGTGATCGGGATGGCGTTGGGCGGCACTTTACTTTCCTTTATCATCATCGGCTTTGCCGGACATTTTTTGCTGGGGCTGCCGATTGCCGTGGCTTTTACATTTGCTGCCTTGATGAGCGCAACCGATCCGATCAGTGTATTGTCCATTTTTAAATCTGCTGGGGTATCCAAGAAGCTGTCCACCATCATGGAAGGGGAATCGCTGTTCAATGACGGCATTGCGATTGTGCTCTTTCAGATATCTTCCCTGTATTTATTGACGTATATCGAAATGGGCTGGGCTGGCGCCGGAAGCGGAGTCTGGCTGTTTCTGCGCTTTGCCGTAGGCGGCGTCATCGTGGGCCTCATACTTGGTTTTATATTTTCGCAAATTATCCGGTTCTATGATGATTATCCGTTTGAAATCGTCGTATCTGCATTATTGTTCTTCGGAAGTTATTTCATTGCTGAACATTTCCATGTTTCTGGAGTCATCGCCGTCTTGTCAGGCGGTTTTGTCTTCGGTGAGTACGGCGCCCGAATCGGGATGACAGAAATAACTGAACGGAATATCAATTCCTTTTGGGATGTCATCGCTTTGATTGCGAACTCGCTCATTTTCTTGATTGTCGGCCTTGAAATCCGCAATATCGATTTTAGAGGGCATTGGGAAATCATTTTCTATGCGATTCTCATCGTCATCGGAGCACGGGTCATTGCACTGTACCTTAGCACCATGCCAGCAAAAAGCCTCAATAGGAAGGAACGGATCTTGCTGAATTGGGGCGGGGTGAAAGGGAGTCTTTCCATCGCCTTGGCGCTCAGCCTTCCATCGAGCTTTGATGGAAGGGAGACGGTGCTGCTCCTGACATTCGCCGTGGTCCTGTTTTCGTTGCTCGTCCAGGGCTTGACGATCAAGCCGCTCATCCGAATACTCGGATTTAGTGAAAAAGGGCGAAAGTCGGGTTTGTAAAGGAATTGCCAGTGGTGCTGTCGATAGATTCTTTTGGGCAGACGAGATAAAATAGAAGGGAATGAAGAATTGAAAGAGGTGCTGGCAATGGAATTGTATAAATGGACGGGAAACAGCGACCAAGAGGCAGCAATGCTAGACGCCGCTCCGAATGCACAGCTGATTTGCCTGGCAGACAATGGCGAATCGACGGTGCTTTTTGAAAGCGAAGGAGAGAAGCAGCCACAAGGTTTTGAAGCGTTTGAAGTATTGAATGCAGTCGGCGACATTAACGACGGCTATTTTGCTGTGTTCAATAATATTCCAGTGACGGATGAAGGCCGCGAGATTTTCGAATCGCGTTTCCAGAACCGGGCAGGCAAGGTGGAAGGGGAGCCAGGTTTTGCAGCTATCCGCGTATTGCGGCCGCTGAACTCAGATACATACATCATCCTGACGATGTGGAAAGACGAACAATCGTTTAAAGACTGGCAAGCGTCGGAATCTTATGGCCAGGCGCATGCGAAGCGTGGAACGGCAGACGGCATCGACAAGAGGCCGAACATCTTTGCGCGCCCTTCTTTTGTGAAAACGTACAAGAGATAATTCCATGCAAAAGCAGGTTTTATTGGATGGCTGTGAAACCACTCTTCGGAGTGGTTTTTTGTATTTCTGCCCGTTTTTGGGTGTTTTGTGCATATTCCGCCAAAGCCTTAATTGAAAACAAGCGCGGAATCGAGCTATAATGGAAAGGCTATTACTTAAAGGAGGCGGGGCGGCATGAGAAAATTGGTAAAAATCAAACTGACGACCATAATCCGCCAGCCGGACGTGGAAGAACAGACGATTGAAATGTGGTCTGAAGGAACGATGACGGTGAAAAATGACCGGCGTTACTTGCAGTATGAGGAGCGGCAGGATGAACTGGACATCAAGACCACAGTGAAGATCGGGGAACATGATGCCGTGATTATGAGAAGCGGAGGCCTGCAGATGCGGCTGCCGTTTTTATTGCATACAGAACAGACTGGCAATTTAACGAACGAACACGGCTCGTTCATGCTGACGACGAAAGCGCATGAACTTTCGGCCAGCGACGCACATTTTAAAGTCCGCTACGATTTGGCGATGGGCTCGAGTCACGTTGGCGAATACGAAATGGAAATTCAATTTACGGAGGGCAAACAATGAATGCAGTAGAAAAAGTGCAGCACGCAATCAAACAAGCAATCAGCGAGGCAGTTCAAAAAGCAGAATTGACGGCAGAACCGGTGGATGTTTTCCTGGAATCACCGAAAGACAAAGCGAACGGCGACTATGCGACGAATATCGCGATGCAGTTGGCGCGCGTAGCTAAAAAAGCGCCGCGTGTCATTGCGGAAGCAATCGTTGAAAACGTCGACAAAGAAGCGGCGAACATCGAGAAAATCGAAATCGCTGGTCCTGGATTCATCAACATCACGATCAAAAAAGATTATTTGCAGGACGTTGTAAAATTGGTCCTTGAGCAGAAAGCAGATTACGGTCGCAGCACATCAGGCGGCGGCGAACGCATTCAAGTGGAATTCGTTTCGGCAAATCCGACAGGCGACCTCCATTTGGGGCACGCACGCGGTTCTTCTGTCGGCGATTCGTTATGCAACGTTTTGGATATGGCCGGCTATGACGTGTCACGCGAATACTACATAAACGATGCAGGCAACCAAATCAACAATTTGGCGTGGTCGATCGAAGCGCGTTATTTTGAAGCGCTTGGCCAAGAGCTGAACATGCCGGAAGACGGCTACCGCGGGCAGGATATCAAAGACATCGCAGAAGAATTGGTCAAAGAACACGGCGATAAATTCGTGTCCTTGTCGAAAGAAGACCGTTTCGAAGCGTTCCGCAAGCATGGCTTAAAAGTGGAACTTGCGAAATTGCAGAAAGATTTGGCTGATTTCCGCGTCGAATTCGACGTCTGGTTCTCGGAAACGTCTTTGTATGAAAAAGGCGAAATCGAAATCGCATTGGACAAGCTGCGCGCTAATGGCCACATTTTTGAAGAAGGCGGGGCAACTTGGTTCCGTTCGACTACATTCGGCGATGACAAAGACCGTGTATTGATCAAAAACGACGGCTCATTCACGTATCTATTGCCGGATATCGCTTACCACGAAGACAAATTGTCGCGCGGCTTCGATAAGCTGATCAACATTTGGGGAGCGGACCATCATGGCTATATCCCACGCATGAAAGCGGCGATTGAAGCATTGGGCTACGACCGCGACACGCTTGAAGTGAGCATCATCCAGATGGTGCAATTGTACAAAGACGGCGAAAAGATGAAGATGAGCAAACGTACCGGCAAAGCGGTGACGATGCGTGAATTGGTGGAATTGGTCGGCTTGGATGCTGTCCGTTATTTCTTCGCGATGCGCTCAGGCGATTCGCATATGGACTTTGACTTGGATTTGGCTGTTTCGCAATCCAACGAGAACCCGGTCTATTACTCGCAATATGCGCACGCGCGCATCAACTCGATCCTGCGCCAAGCGGAAGAACAAGGCTTCACCGCATCAACTGACAATTTGAGCCTCTTGGCTTCGGAAAAAGAAATCGATGTTCTGAAGAAAATCGGTGATTTCCCGCAAGTCGTGGCAGATGCTGCGAAACAGCGTGCTCCGCACCGCGTCACAACGTATATCCATGAGCTGGCGGCAAACTTCCACAGCTTCTATAATGCCAATAAAGTCCTCGACACTTCAGACGAAGACATGACACGTGCACGATTGGCGCTCATTACGGCAGTGAAAACGACAATTGCCAATGCTTTGAAGCTTGTCGGCGTCTCCGCTCCGGAAAAAATGTAAGCGACACGAAAAGTTTTTCGTGTATACTATTGGTGTAAGGCAATCGAATATTCATTCATAAAGGTGCTTATGTCTAAGAACATGAGTTAAAAGGGAAGCCGGTTCGATTCCGGCGCGGTCCCGCCACTGTAAGTGAGAGCAAGCTGCAACAAAGCCACTGAAGCAAAACTTTGGGAAGGCGCAGCAAGCGATGATCACAAGCCAGGAGACCTGCCTTTATGACAACGCCCACATAGCCTGCGAGGACCGGCTGGATGTACATGCTTTTTTATGTCGTCCTTTCAATCCCTCGCAGAATATGCGGGGGATTTATTTTTTTGTTGAAAAACGCAGCGCCTAGTCCCTCGGGGTCTTAAGCCGCCTCGCCTGTGCGGCAAAATACGCCGCTTCGGCGATTCGCCTTAAGCCTGTCGGGACTGGACAGGCGCTTGCGCTTTTCAAAATAGAAACGGAGGATTTCACAGATGAAGAAGATTTGGCAAGTTGGATTAAGTACAGGTTTGGCGGCATTATTATTGGCAGGGTGCGGAGAAGAAGCGGCACCGGCACAGGAAGAAACTGCACCGGCAGAAACACCGGCAGCGGGAGAAGCTGAATTCCCGGTGACATTGACGGACGCAGTTGGCGAAGAAGTGATAATTGAAGAAGAGCCGAAGGCGATTGTCTCGATGATTCCTTCAAATACAGAAATTGCTTATGAACTTGGGCTTGGCGACAAAATGGTCGGCGTGTCTGATTTTGATAATTATCCGAAAGAAACTGCAGAAGTTGAGAAAATCGGCGGGCAGGAATTCAATGTTGAAAAAATCATCAGCTTGAATCCGGACGTGGTATTGGCGCATGAGTCCGGAGTTGCTGTAGGAGAAGCGGGGCTTCAGCAAGTTCGCGACGCGGGTATTCCGGTTTATGTGGTGCAAGAAGCGACCAGTTTTGATGAAGTGTATGAAACGATCTCGATCATCGGCCAAGCGACTGGCGCAACAGAAGAAGCGGAAACATTGGTGTCTGACATGGAAGCAGAAGTAGCGGAAGTAAAAGAACAAGCAAGCGCGGTTGAAGAACCGAAATCCGTATTTGTCGAAGTCGGAAGCACACCGGATATTTACACAACGGGCAGCGGGACGTTCATCGACGAAATGCTGGATATCATCAATGCTGAAAACATCGCTGCCGATCAGGAAGGATGGGTCAGCATGGATCCAGAAGCGATTGTTGATGCGAATCCTGAAGTGATCATCTCAACAGAAGGTGCCTATGTGCCCGATGCTGTAGAAAAAATTAAAGCACGCAGCGGCTTTGCCGAAGTAGCCGCAGTGAAAGAAGAAGAAGTTTATAACGTGGATTCAGACCAAGTAACCCGTTCAGGCCCGCGATTGACGGCAGGTTTGATGGAATTGGCAAAAACGGTTTATCCAGAGGTTTTCAGTGAGTAAAAAAGTAATTGCCTATTTCGTCTCTCTTTTTCTTTTGGGAGGCGCCGTGGTGCTGGGAGTAACGGTCGGGACGGTGTCGATATCGCCGGTTGTCATTTGGAATCCGGCATCGGATGAAGGAGCAGCTAATATATTATGGAATATCCGCATGCCCCGTGTGGTGCTGGCAGGTCTTGTCGGCGCCGCGCTGGCCATTGCGGGTGCAGCATTCCAAGGGCTTCTCAAAAATCCATTGGCCGATCCCTACACGTTAGGAGTGTCTTCCGGTGCCTCAGTCGGCGCCGTGATGACACTCTTTTTCGGCATTTCCATCCCTTTTCTCGGCATTTACACATTGCCTGTCATGAGCATGTTAGGAGCACTTTTGACGATGCTCGCCGTGATGGCGTTTGCGAAGCTGGTGGACAAGGCAATGAAAATGGAAACTGTTATTTTGACCGGCATCATTTTCAGTTCATTTCTCGGTTCGCTCATCTCGCTGATGATTGCTTTGACCGGTGAAGAGCTGCGCCAGATTATCGGATGGCTCCTCGGCAGCGTTTCGATGCGCGGCTGGCCGTTTGTCCAAATGGCGTTGCCATTCATCTTGATCGGCTCGTTTATCCTGTGGCTCAACCGCAGGGAGTTGAATGCCATGCTGTTCGGAGAAGAACGGGCGCAGCACCTCGGAGTCGATGTGAAAAAGCGCAAGATGATGATTTTGATCAGCGGTTCGGTGCTGACAGGAGCAGCTGTCGCTGTCTCGGGCACCATCGGTTTTGTCGGCCTCGTCGTACCGCATATGGTGCGCCTCGTATGGGGCTCGGACCACCGCCATGTGCTGCCGCTGTCTTTTATCAATGGAGCAGCGTTGCTCATCGTCTGTGATCTTGTATCGCGGACGATCATTTCCCCTACAGAATTGCCAATTGGCGTAATTACTGCATTTATTGGCGCGCCGGTCTTTGCCTTCATCTTTTTCCGGCAGCGCAAAGGAGTGGCTTAACATGCTGAAAATAACGGAACTTACCGGCGGCTATGGAGACAAGACCATTGTTAAAGGCGTTACTTTCGAAGTGCCGAAAGGCAAGATGCTGGGTATTTTAGGTCCGAACGGCAGCGGAAAATCCACTATGATGAAATTGATCAGCGGTGTGCTGCCGGCCAAAAGTGGAATGGTTGAAATTGAAGGGCGAGCTATCCGCGAATTCGGAGCGAAAGAATTGGCGAAGAAAATGGCTGTTCTGCCGCAGCTGCATGCACACGCATTTGCCCATACTGTCCGGGAAACCGTGTCGCTCGGCAGGTATCCGCACCAAAGCGGCTGGTTTGCATCGTGGTCTCATGAAGACGAAGCGGCGGTTGCCGAGGCGTTGCGCTTGATGGATATCCAGCATTATGAACACACACCGATTGACCAGCTGTCCGGCGGAGAACAGCAGCGGGTGTTCGTCGCCCAGGCGCTTGCACAGAATGCCAAAATCCTGTTATTGGATGAACCGACCAATCACCTCGATATTAATCATCAGCGGGAATTGCTGGATACGATCAAACGGCAGGCAATTGAAAAAGACTTGACAATTATCTCCATTTTCCACGACATCAATCTCGCTTCCATGTATTGTGATCAATTGTTGCTTCTCGACAAAGGGCATGTAATGCGCATCGGGGAACCCCATGAAGTAGTGCGGGAACAAGATATTGAAAAGGTTTATCAAGCTCGAGTCAGCAACCATCCGCACCCAGAATTGCCAAAACCCCAGATTACGCTGCTTCCGGGAGTGGAACGGCCGAGAGCGGCATCGGCGATCCGGGCAGAAGACTTTTCTGTTTCAGCGGAAATGGTGCTGTTCGAAAGCGATGTGCCATTGAAAACCGTATCTTCCGCTGTCATTAACGCAGGAGCAGGCTGGTACCGGACCTTTATTAACCGCCATGTGGACATGGATTACAACATCGATGACAGCGTGGGCGAGATGACCCGCTTTATCGAGGAGCGCGGCTTTAAGCCGACCGATACTGTCGGCATGATGACCGCTATAAAGACGGAGCATGTCATCATCAAACAATTTCCTTCTTCGTTCGGTTCTGTCGTCATTGCCGTGACAGCTGGCGTCGGCAATGCAGTGGATGTATCAAAAGCGATCGAAAGGCCACTCGGAGTCGGAACAATCAACACCTGGATTTTGGTCAATGGTGCCTTGTCGGATGAAGCATTCATCCAAGCGATGATTACGGCTACTGAAGCGAAAACAAAAGCGCTGCATCAAGAAGGCGTCAAAGATCCGCTGACAGGAACGATTGCGACTGGTACATCCACAGACAGCTGTCTGGTGGCGGCGACTCAGCAAGGCTCGATCCTTCCTTATGCCGGACCGATTACAGAGCTTGGCGGGTTGATCGGATCGGGCGTATACCAATGCACGATTGAAGCAATCGCGCTTTACAGAAAGGCGAAAATGCAATGATCGGCCATCTTTCTGCGATCGCGCTTGGAATGGTGATTGACCGGCTTGTGGGTGATCCGCCAACGTGGCCGCATCCGGTGCGTTGGATCGGCAAAGGGATAACCTGGTTCACGAAACGCTGGAACCAGGAGCCTCACGCGTTCCGCAACGGTTTCCTGATGACAGCGCTTATTGTAGCGATCACATTCGGCAGCGTTTTTCTGCTTGTGAAAAGTGCTTATGCATTTCATTGGGTGCTGGGAATTTTCGTAGAAGGCGTCTTGATCGCTTCCGGGTTGGCGCAAAAAAGTTTAAAGGACGCTGCAGAAGAAGTCTACAAACCTTTGGTTGAAGAAAATTGGACACTTGCTAGAGAAAAGCTGTCTTGGATTGTCGGCCGGGATACGGACGCATTGGATGAAAGTGAAATTACGCGGGCAGTAGTCGAAACGGTTTCGGAAAATACGAGCGATGGCGTGACGGCTCCGTTGTTTTGGGCCTTCCTTCTTGGCGCTCCCGGATTGTGGCTTTACAAAGCGGCAAATACATGTGATTCGATGGTGGGCTATAAAAACCAGGAGTTTGAGAAATTCGGTTTTGCCTCAGCACGTCTGGACGATCTTTTAAACTTCATTCCGAGCCGGATTACCGGAGCATTGATCTTGGTTTTGACGGAGAATAAAAGAAACATGACGCTACGGCAACGTTTTACCGAATGGCGCACAGATGCCAAAAAGCATCCCAGTCCGAACAGCGGCTGGTTGGAAGCAGCAACAGCGATTCAATTGGGGATTGAACTGGGCGGCTTCAATACATATAAAGGCATCGTTTCGGAACGGGCTCGCATGGGGACGCCAGTTTATCGGCTGGAAGCTGCCCATATCCGTGATGCCGTCAGCCATATGCAAACAGCGGCCATTTGGTTTTTCATTCTTTTTGCATTAGGAGGAATTCTCATTGAAATTGCCTGACCATGGTGCAAATCCGCACAAACTATTTGAACAAGCAGGAGTGGAGCAGCCGCATTCGATTGTGGATTTCAGCGAAAATGTCCATCCTTTTGGGCCGCCAGCTTTTGTGGAACAAGCCTGGCCGGATCTGCTCGAACAGATTCGCCGCTACCCGGATCCGGAGGGGGAACCGTTTAGCAGTGCGGCAGCAGCGTACCATGAACTTGAAACGCATTGCTTAGCGGCAGGAAATGGCGCTGCAGAGATTTTCACTTGGCTCTCGCGCCGTTATCGTGGCAAACGGGTTGTATTGATTGAGCCGGCTTTTTCCGAATACCGGAAAACCTTGGAGGCAGAAGGCGCTGACATCGCCACAGTGCAATTAACAGCAGACAATGGCTGGCGCATGGAGCTGGAAAAAGTGGCGAAAGAGCTCGCAGGCAGCGCAGCGCTTTATCTATGCAACCCGCATAACCCAACCGGCAGGATGCTTACACATCCTGAGCTGGTTTTTCTGGCAGAAGCATGCAAGGCAGAAAACTGTGAACTGGTATTGGATGAAGCCTTTATTGACTTTGCGGGGGAGCAGCACTCTTTTATCGGGCAGCAAAAAGTGTTTTCGAATCTGATTATTGTCCGGTCAATGACGAAGATGTATGCGATTCCCGGCCTGCGCCTCGGATATGTCATGGCAGATCCGGCCATCATAGCGGAACTCAAGCAAGGCGCTGCCCATTGGAACGTCAATGCGATTTCAGCAAATCTTGGATCCCGCTGCTTCGAAGAGGCGGAATACCGTAAGCAAGTGGTTGAAGCAGCAGACCGGGAACGGCAGCAAATGGAGCGATTTTTACGGGAGCATGGCTGTGAGGCGACTGATTCGGCCGTTAATTTCTTGTCGTTTCGGCTGCCGCAAGGAATGGATGCTGAACAGTTTTTCATGGACATGCTGGCAAAGGGATTGGTGCTAAGGCATACAAAATCGTTCCGCGGCATGGAAGGCGAGTGGTTCCGAATCGGCATGAAAGCGCCGAAACAGATGATTCAGCTGCGGGAGGCGATCAGCGCATGGCTGGAAACAAAATGATTTTTATCAGCGGCGGCGTCCGCAGCGGCAAAAGTGCATGGGCGGAGAAAAAGATTCTCCACGCCAAAGCCCGAAGAAATATTTATCTTGCCAGTGGAAGAGCCTACGATAAAGAAATGGAAGAGCGGATCGAGCGGCATCGCCAAGACCGCGTCGATGGTGGCTGGATAACCATCGAACAGCCGCTGCATCTTGAAGCTGCATTGCCCCGATTGAAAGCAGGAGACGCGGTCCTTTGGGATTGCGTGACGACTTGGCTGGCCAATGAATTATACGCAGGCTGGGAAACCGGCACGCCTTGTGCGGCACAGCCCGGCTGCATGGAGAAAAAATGGGCAGCGCTGCAAGAAACGCTGAAAGAGATTCGAGCAGTTTCTGAAGTGCTGGTTGTGGTATCGAACGAAGTCATGGACGATTTTATACGCGATGAACCCTATCAGCGCTGGCTCGGACGAATCCATCTGTGGCTCGTTGCTGAGTCAGAGGAAGCTTTTGAAATGGAAAATGGATTTGCTTATAAAAGGAAGTGACCGCATGAAGGGCATAATGATCCAAGGAACTTCATCAGATGTCGGGAAAAGCATGATTTGCACCGCCTTGTGCCGTATTCTTGCCGATGAAGGCAGGAAAGCGGCACCTTTCAAGTCGCAGAACATGTCCAATAACTCTTACGTTACTGTGTTAGGCGAAGAAATCGGGCGCGCTCAAGGCGTTCAAGCGGAAGCTGCAGGGATAATTGCGACGGTGGACATGAATCCGATTTTGCTGAAGCCGGAGAGCAGCATGAAGTCGCAAGTGGTCTTGTTCGGCAAAAAAACGCTGGTTCTGGATGGGATGGATTACCGGCAGCGTTTTTACGAACAAGGACAAGCGGCGATTGCCCAGGCACTTGCCAATTTGGAAAAAACGTTCACCCATGTGGTCATTGAAGGCGCAGGCAGCCCGGCGGAAGTCAATCTGAATGACCGCGACCTGGTGAATATGGCTGTGGCTGAATATGCCGATGTGCCGGTGATCCTTGTTGCCGACATCGAACGGGGCGGCGTCTTTGCGTCCATCATCGGCACGCTGGCACTTGTCCCGAATCCAGAGCGGGTGAAAGGTTTGCTCATCAATAAATTCCGGGGCGATATCCGGTTATTTGAAGATGGAATCCGATTTTTGGAAGAATATACTGGTTTGCCGGTGCTCGGTGTCATCCCGTATTTGCCGGATCACCGGATCGAACAGGAAGATTCGCTTGGCGTGCGTGAGCTAGTGAGGCAAACCCGTGAAAATGCAGTGGATGTCGCGGTATTGAAACATCCATATTTATCGAATTTCACTGACCTCGAGCCGTTGTTCATGGAACTGGATGTTGCCTTGCGGTGGATTGAAAAGGTGGAGGACATCGGGCAACCCGATATTTTGGTCATTCCAGGCACGAAAAGCACAATTGCCGATTTGCGCCATTGGAAGCAGCAGGGGCTTGCAGAAAAGTTGCAATCTCTTCAGCATGAATGCTGGATTGTCGGCTTATGCGGAGGTTATCAAATGATGGGGGAATTCTTGTGCGATCCGAGCGGCATTGATGGCACGGCTGTCGAACTTGAGGTTGGATTGGGTTTGATAGCTGGCATGGAGACCGTCTTCATGGAAGAGAAGCTCGTCGAAAGGCGCAGCGGAAAAGTGCGGTTTTCCGGTCAAGAAGCAGCCGTGGAGGGCTATGAAATCCATGCCGGCAGAACGGCAGAATCGTCATCGCCGCTGATCTATTTCGAAAACGGGACAGAAGGTTATCTTTCAGGCAAGATTCTCGGCACGCATCTCCACGGATTTTTTGCACATGCGGAATGCCGGAATGCGTTTTTGGCGCAGATCCGGAAGAGCAGAAATTTACCGGAACCGGAAGCTGCAGTGGAAGTCGACCGTTATGGTCGGTGGGCTGAGCATGTAAAGGCCCATATTGATTGGCCAGCGGTAAGGCAATTGATTGAGGTGTTCAAATGAGGGGGCATATCGGTTCAGGAATTGCGCTCGCCTTTCAATTTTTTTCGGTGGTTCCGGTGAAAAAAGCGTTGCTCATGGAAAAGCGGGACATTACAGTCATGTACATGGCGTTGCCGCTTTTAGGGGCGGTGATGGGGGCAGCTGCACTGGCACTGGCATTTTTGTTTCAGGAATACACCGATGCCAGCCCATTGCTGGGTGCATTTTTGCTCGTATTCTTTTTCTTTGCGGCAACCGGCGGCCTCCATTTGGATGGGCTGGCCGATACGGCCGATGCCTACTTTTCGTATCAGAAACGGGAAAAACGGCTGGAAATTATGGGAGATCCGAGAATCGGGGCGTTTGGAACGATGGTCCTTATCTTTGCAGTCACAGCAAAGATTATCGTGCTTGCAGAAGTTTTTTCAGATCTGCCGCTGATATGGCTGGTGATTGTTCCGCTGCTTTCCCGAACCGGCTTGCTGATTTTATTCAATTGGACGAAAAGTGCTAAAAAAGATGGATTGGCTGCTTTCTTCCAACAACGAGCAGAAAAACGATGGCTTTCAGTGGCTTCCGCCAGTTATCTGCTCCTTGTAGCCGCATTGCTTTTGTATGCGGGCGGCTGGTCCGTGGCATTTGCCGTTTTGGCGGTTTTTCTTCTTTTCCTATTATTATACAGGCGCTGGTGCTTGCGGAACTTTGGCGGCATGACGGGAGATCTGTTCGGAGCTTACGTGGAAGGAGCCGAAATCTTGTTATGGACAATGTGTTTATTCTTCATCTGATTCGCCATGCACCAACAGCCGGCAACAAAGAAAAGCGTTACATCGGCTGGACGGATGAACCGGTGCTGCCATTTGAAGGCGAAAACAATCCTTTTGTCCGGAACGTGTGGGGCAGCGATTTGATGCGCTGCCGGCAGACCGCCAAAGTACTCTTTCCAAATGCGGTTTACCATGCCGATCCGGACTGGCGGGAATGCCATTTCGGCAAATGGGAGCGGAAAACCTATAAGCAATTGCAATACTGCCAAACCTACCGGGATTGGATTGATGATCCGCAAGAAACCGCGCCGCCGGAAGGCGAGAGCCTGAAGCAGCTCGCCATCCGCATTGACAGAGCGGTCCGTTCGCTTCCGGAAGGAAATGAATTCACGATCGTGACGCACGGTGGGCCGCTTCGCTATCTGGCAGCAAAAGCGACCGGCCATGCTTTTAATCAGCAGACTGCGCTTCATGGCCATCGCTATAGCATCACTTGGCAAAGCAGGAAAGCTTATGAGGAGGGGCAACAATGCATATCGTATTCGGCGGCGCCTTTAACGGCAAACGCCAATTTGTAAGAGGGCTTCCGGGATGCAATGAGGCAGCTTGGTTCGAAGGAGAATTGCCTCGCGATGCTGTTCCAGGAACCGTCGTAGCCGGATTGGAACTTTGGGTGAAAAGGCAATTGGAAAATGGTACGGATGAAAGGGAGCTCAATCGATTGGTACAAGATGCCATAGCGCATCAGAGACCCCGCCAAATCTGGATTTTAACGGACATCAACCGGGGCATCGTGCCGGCAGACCCGCTCGAACGGGAATTGCGTGATGTGCTTGGCCGTTTGTACCAGCAATTATTTTTGCAGGCAGCATCGGTTACGCGGATTTGGTACGGCATACCAGAAACTTTAAAAGGAGCGGATTTGCATGAGAATTTACACAAGAACGGGCGATAAAGGACAGACAGGTTTGATTGGTGCGCGTGCGGATAAAGACGATGCGCGCGTCGAAGCATACGGCACGATCGATGAAGCGAATTCGTTCATCGGCAAAGCGATGACGGAATTGGATCCGGAAATCTATGCAGATCTGCTTGCAGACCTCGAAGCGATTCAAAATGAATTATTCGATTGCGGCGGCGATTTAGCGGATGTGCGAAAAGAACCGCAATTTAAAATGACCGAACAGCCAGTCGCTATTCTTGAATCGCGCATCGATGATTTGATGGATGAGCCCCCGTTGCTGGAACGTTTTATCTTACCGGGTGGTTCGCCAGCAGCGGCGACTTTGCATATTGCACGGACCATCACGCGCCGGGCGGAACGCCAAACTGTAACGCTGATGAAAAAAGGTGAGGATTTTCCGCCGGTCGTCCAGCGTTATTTAAACCGCTTGTCGGATTATTTATTTGCCGCTGCACGTGTGGCCAATTGCCGCGCCGGTGTTCCTGACAATGAATACGTCCGCAGTGCAAAAGTGTTTAAGAACGGCGGACGCGGAAAAAAGAGTGAATAACATGCCGGCGAAAAAAATTGCGCTGTTTGCGTTGTTTATCAGTTTATCGGCAGTCGGCGGCATGATTAAAATTCCGCTGGGCATTGCGTCCATTGCGATGGATTCGATGCCGGCGCTTGCAGCGGTGCTGTTTTTCTCTGCACGGGGCGCGGGGCTCATCGCGGCGATTGGCCATTTGCTGTCAGCGATGCTGGGCGGCTTTCCTCTGGGGCCATTCCACAGCCTGATTGCCCTTGAAATGTTTGCGGCTGTTTGGCTGTTTGCCACGCTGCATAACGCAGGCTGGCGGAAAAGTAAATGGCTTGCGTTTATTGCGGTTAACGGTCTAGTGGCAGCCGTTCCATTCTATTTTTTGCTGTCGCCGGCATTTTTCTATGCAACTGTTCCAGGCCTGTTAATCGCGTCTTCGCTGAATGCCGCTGCAGCGAGCGTAGTCATGCCAGTCCTGGCAGCCATTAAAGAAAAGGTGCTCTTATGAGACACGAATTGGAGCTGGGCGACTGGATTGTGACTTCGGACAATAGTGCAGCCATCGGCGAAAAGCCTGCGGACAATGTCTTTGCCCCTGATGCAATCACGGCGAAATTCGCGGCACGCGTCGCCTTGCTCGAACAATGGGCAGCCGGCAGTGAGCCGGAAGCACTTCTCCTTCACAATTTCAGCGGGGAAGATCAGTGGGAACGTTATGTGCAAGGGATTGAGGAATTATTTGCAGAAATCAGCCGGGCGATGCCGCAATGTGCGGGAAGTTCTGAAAGCAATATGGCAACGCTGCAATCCGGTATTGCCGTGACAATGTTTGGAAAGCGGAAGGCAGCACTCGATCAGCCAAGCAGGCTTTCCTGGTATATTTATGGCCAGCCGCTCGTCGGCAAGGATGTTCTTGAGCAAAGTGAACAGGTGGCAGAATTGAAAAAGATTGCTGATGCTTTATCGAATGGGCTGATCCAGCGTGTTTGGCCCGTCGGCTCTAAAGGAATCGCACGGGAAGCAGAATTGCTTTTCGGACAGAAAGTGAACGTTTCGGAAATCGTGGACACCGCAGCTTCTGCGGGACCGGCCAGCTGCGTGCTGATCGGCGTTTCTTCTAAAGAAAGAAAGCCATTGGAAATACATTTCGGCCCCTGTCTGTATCCATTAATACGGAAAGACTGAACGCATCGCCTTGCCGCGATGCTTTTTTTACATCCACAATTTCTTCGTCAATATAGGGGCTATATTAATTAAAGGCGATGTGTATAATAATAAATGAAAACCCTTTCAAGTTTTGGGTTGACTGAATGCTCATTCATATTCTAATATAGAAATAACAATCGACATTATAACAGCTGTCACGTAGTATTTATTTAAGGAATTTTTGGAATATATATATAAAAGGGGGATTTCGCAATGGAACCATTGCTTATTGCTAACTGGATTCTGTTTTTGGCAATCACGGGCTACGCAGTTTACTTATTCATCTATTTGCTGAAAACGCGCTATGACTTCATCAAGCTCGGCAAAAAAGTGGAGTTCGAAGACAATTTCAACGAACGCCTGCGCAAAGTCATGGTCAATGTCTTTGGCCAGAAGAAGTTGATGAAAGACAAGAAGAGCGGAACAATCCACGTCATGTTCTTTTATGGTTTCCTGCTCGTGCAGGCAAGCGCCATTGATTTCATCATCAAAGGGCTAGTGCCTGGAGCACATTTGCCGCTTGGTCCGCTTTACCCGGCATTCACGTTTTTCCAGGAAATCGTTACGCTGACGATTCTTGTCGCAGTTGTCTGGGCATTCTATAGAAGATACATCGAAAAATTGGTCCGCTTGAAACGCGGCTGGAAATCCGGATTGGTGCTGATTTTTATCGGCGGCTTGATGGTGTCAGTGCTAGTCGGAAACGGCGCGTCCATGGTTTGGTTGGATCACGACAGAGCCTGGACAGAGCCAGTCGCTTCGTTATTTGCAACCCTATTTTCAGGCCTTCCTGAAACAGCAGCCGCTGCCATTTTCTATGTTATGTGGTGGGCGCATCTCTTGTTCCTATTAACATTCCTGGTTTACGTACCGCAATCAAAACACGCCCACTTGATTTTCGGGCCGGTCAATACATGGTTCCACCGCGTCGATCATGTCGGGCGTTTGAAGCCGATTAATTTTGAAGAAATGGAAGACGAAGAAGACGAGGACGCCATGCCGTCATTCGGCGTCGGCAAAATCACCGACTTTACACAATCCCAAATGATCGACTTCTACGCTTGCGTGGAATGCGGACGCTGCACGAATATGTGTCCGGCAACCGGCACAGGGAAAATGCTGTCGCCGATGGACTTGATCACGAAACTGCGCGATAACTTGACGAATACGGGAGCAGTTGTCACGCGCCAGAAACCTTGGGTGCCGGCAATGGCATTCAATAATTCGCAAGGCAACCAGCTCGCTATGGCTGCAGGAGCAGAAGGCATTTCAATCGATGAACTTTACAGCCCAAGCCTGATTGGCGATGTCATCACAGAAGAAGAAATCTGGGCGTGCACAACTTGCCGGAACTGTGAAGACCAATGTCCGGTCATGAACGAACACGTTGATAAAATCATCGACCTTCGCCGTTACCTGGTTATGACGGAAGGGAAAATGGATAAAGATGCACAGCGCGCGATGACAAACATCGAAAAGCAGGGCAATCCATGGGGCCTTAACCGCAAAGAAAAAGAAAACTGGAGAGACGCACGTGAAGACGTACACATCCCAACAGTAAAAGAAATGGACAAAGCCGGCGAAGAATTCGAGTTCCTTTTCTGGGTAGGTTCAATGGGTTCATTCGACAGCCGTTCGCAGAAAATCGCGTTGTCGTTTGCCCGCCTGATGAACGAAGCAGGAGTGAAATTCGCGATTCTCGGCAATAAAGAAAAGAACTCCGGTGATACACCGCGCCGCCTAGGGAACGAATTCCTGTTCCAGGAACTGGCGACAGCAAACATCAAAGAATTCGAAAAAGCGGAAATCAAGAAAATCGTTACGATTGATCCGCATGCTTATAACATCTTTAAAAACGAATACCCGGATTTCGGCTTTAAAGCGGAAGTCTACCACCATACCGAAATGCTGTTCGAACTGGTGCAGGATGGCCGTTTGAAACCGCAATTCCCGGTCAATGAAAAAATCACTTTCCATGATTCATGCTACCTCGGCCGCTATAACGACGTTTATGACGCGCCGCGTGAAATCCTGAAAGCGATCGAAGGCGTCGAGCTTGTCGAAATGGTCCGCAACCGCCAAGACGGCATGTGCTGTGGAGCAGGCGGCGGCTTGATGTGGATGGAAGAAGATGCAGGCCACCGTGTCAACGTGGCCCGTACCGAACAAGCACTTGAAGTCAGCCCGACAATCATCTCTTCCGGCTGCCCGTACTGCCTGACAATGCTGTCCGACGGCACGAAAGCGAAAGAAGTCGAAGACGAAGTCGGCACATACGACGTCGCAGAACTGCTCGAAATGGCAGTCATCGGCAAACAGGCACCAGTAGTGGAAGAAACAATCGTTCAATAAGAATTGCCAAAAGCGCGAAAATTGTATAAGATAATAGCATAAAGCAAGAAAAATGAAAGGGAGTCTAAAAACTCCCTTTTTGTTCGGAATCAAACCGAGCGAGCGTTCAGTCAACCATAATGCGCCACATCATGGCGCATTATGGTTTGCCTCGAAGCTAGCGAAGCGATGCAGAGGCAAACGTATTATGTGACACAATGGATTTTGGCACTGAAGCTAGCGCAGCGATGCAACGCCCTTTAATGCTTCGAAGCTAGCGAAGCGATGCAGAAGCAGAGGCAATGTTTTGCGACGAAGCAGATTTAAATCTTCTTAAAGATATAACGATTTATTTAAAGCAAAACCCATATCTTTTTTCGTTTTTTGTAAACGTTTACAACTCAAAAGGAGGAAAACACAAATGGCAAAAACAGTGATTATTGATGGAGCACGTACAGCATTCGGGAAATTCGGAGGCAGCTTGAGTTCGATGAGCGCCAGTGATTTAGGGGCAGCGGCGATCAAAGAAGCGATGAACCGTGCCGGCGTCAATCCGGAAGATATCCAGGAAGTCATTATGGGCAACGTTTTGCAGGCTGGGCAGGGACAAATCCCTTCACGCCAAGCAGCGAAAAAAGCAGGCATCCCGTATCACGTAAAAACGGAAACAATCAATAAAGTCTGTGCGTCAGGCATGCGTTCAGTAACCTTGGCGGATCAGCTCATCCGCTTGGGCGATGAGGAATTGATCGTCGCTGGCGGCATGGAATCGATGTCGAATGCGCCTTATTATCTGCCGAAAGCTCGTTGGGGCCTTCGCATGGGCGACGCACAAGTCGTCGACGGCATGGTGCATGACGGACTTTCTTGCTCGTTCCATCCCGACAAAGTCCATATGGGAACATACGGCAACTCGACAGCAACCGACTTTGACTTGTCGCGCGAGCAGCAGGACGCTTGGTCAGCCCGTTCACACGAACGCGCAATCATCGCCCGTGCCCATTTTGCAGAAGAAATTGCTGTTCTTGAAATTCCACAGCGCAAAGGCGACGCAATCAAAGTCGATCAAGACGAAGCGCCGCGCGAAGACACGACAACGGATACCTTGGCGAAATTGCGCCCGGCATTCGGTAAAGACGGCACCATCACAGCCGGCAACGCACCTGGCATCAATGACGGTGCAGCTGCGCTTGTGCTGATGAGCGAAGAGCGTGCGGAAAAAGAAGGCAAAAAAGCATTGGCTTACGTGCTTTCCCACGCGGAAGTGGCGATTGAGCCGCACCGTTTCCCGGAAACACCAGGCATTGTCATCAATGAAATCCTGAAGAAAACTGGTAAAAAGCTGGAAGAAATCGATTTATTCGAAATTAATGAAGCGTTTGCGGCAGTGGCATTGGCAAGTTCGAAAATTGCCGGATTGGATGCAGAAAAAGTCAACGTCAATGGCGGTTCAGTTGCACTCGGCCACCCAATCGGCGCGAGCGGCGCACGCATCATTTTGACGCTTGCCTATGAATTGAGACGCCGCGGAGGCGGCATCGGCATCGCAGCCATCTGTTCAGGCGGCGGACAAGGCGATGCAATCATGATCGAAGTTCCAAAACAGGAGGCAAACTGATAATGGCGATTCAAAACGTAATGGTAATCGGAGCCGGGCAAATGGGTTCCGGCATCGCACAAGTATGTGCACAAGCAGGATTCAACGTGAAATTGAATGATATGAAGCAAGAAGCATTTGACCGCGGCATCGCGGCCATCACAAAAAACTTGGCGCGCAACGTCGAAAAAGGCCGTTTGTCTGAAGAAGAAAAAACGGCAATTCTCGGGCGCATCACGCCATCCTTAGATTTGAACGACGCACACGATGCGGACATCGTTATCGAAGCAGCAGTCGAAAACATGGAAATCAAGCACACCATCTTCAAAACGCTTGATGAAGTGGCTCCGAAACATGCGATTTTGGCATCGAACACATCATCATTGCCAATCACTGAAATCGCGGCAGCGACAAACCGCCCGGAACAAGTAATCGGCATGCATTTCATGAACCCGGTACCGGTGATGAAGTTGGTGGAAATCATCCGCGGCCTTGCGACAACGGATGAAGTTTATAAAACGGTCGAAGAAATGACTGTCAAATTGTCAAAAACGCCAGTGGAATGCAATGACTTTCCTGGTTTCGTCTCCAACCGCATCTTGATGCCAATGATCAACGAAGCGATTTTCACTCTGCAAGATGGTGTCGCGTCAAAAGAAGCAATCGACGACATTATGCGCCTTGGAATGAACCATCCGATGGGCCCGCTGCAACTAGCTGATTTTATCGGCCTTGATACATGCCTTTACATCATGGAAGTGCTGCACGAAGGTTTCGGCGATAGCAAATACCGCCCAAGCCCGTTGCTGCGCCAATACGTTAAAGCGGGATGGCTCGGCAAGAAAACTGGCCGCGGATTCTACGAATACAGCTAACTTTAGGGGGAACCGCAATGGATTTGCGATTTACAGAAGAACAATTGATGATGAGAAACATGGTGCGCGATTTCGCGAAAGAAGAAATCACACCGTATATCGAAAAAATGGAAGAAGGACATTTCCCGAGGGAAGTCCTGAAAAAAATGGCGGAACTCGGCTTGATGGGCATCACGGCTCCTGAAAAATTAGGCGGCTCTGAAATGGACTTTACGTCATACATCATCGCCATCCACGAATTATCGAAAGTCAGCGGCGTCATAGGCGTTATTCTTTCTGTCCATACTTCAGTCGGCACAAACCCGATCCTGAACTTCGGCACAGAAGAACAAATCCAGAAATACGTGCCGAAGCTTGCTTCTGGCGAATACCTGGGTGCGTTCGCTTTGACTGAACCATCAGCCGGTTCGGATGCGGCAAGCTTGAAAACGAAAGCCGTGCTCCAGGGCGACCATTACGTGTTGAATGGCTCAAAAGTGTTCATCACCAACGGAGGCGAAGCCGATACATACATCGTTTTCGCATCGACTAAACCGGAAGCCGGTTCACGCGGCATTTCTGCTTTTATTGTTGAAAAGGATTACCCGGGCTTGATCATCGGCAAAGACGAAAAGAAAATGGGCATGCATGGCTCACGCACGGTCCAGCTGACTTTCGAAAATATGAAAGTGCCGGTTGAAAATCTATTAGGACAAGAAAACAAAGGATTCAGCATCGCTATGGCAAACTTGAACGTCGGACGCATCGGCATCGCTGCACAAGCGCTTGGTATTGCAGAAGCGGCTTATGAGCATTCCGTCGCTTACGCCAAAGAACGCGTCCAATTCGGCAAACCGATTGCGCAGCAGCAAGGCATCGGCTTTAAATTAGCGGATATGGCGACGCAAGTCGAAGCAGCGAAATTGCTGGTCTACAACGCAGCAGACCTTTACGCCCGCGGCAAAGATTGCAATAAAGAAGCGTCAATTGCGAAGCTATTCGCTTCAAAAGCGGCGATGGACGTGGCAATCGAAGCGGTCCAAGTATTCGGCGGCTACGGCTACACGGAAGATTATCCGGTGGAAAGATTATTCCGCGACGCGAAAATCACGGAAATCTACGAAGGCACAAGCGAAATCCAACGCATGGTCATCAGCAAGCAATTGATAAAATAAATAGCTTATAAAACAATTAATTGGAGGAATTTGACAATGAATTTTCAATTGAGTGAAGATCATGAAATGATCCGCAAAATGGTGCGCGACTTCGCGAACAAAGAAGTGGCGCCGACGGCTGAAGAACGCGACGAAGAAGAGCGTTTTGACCGCGAAATTTTCGACAAGATGGCGGAACTTGGCCTGACAGGCATTCCGTGGCCGGAAGAATACGGCGGCATCGGTTCGGATTACTTGGCTTATTGCATCGCTGTTGAAGAATTGTCCCGCGTCTGCGCATCTACAGGCGTAACACTTTCCGCACATACGTCACTTGCTGGCTGGCCGGTATACACATTCGGTACAGAAGAGCAGAAACAGAAATACTTGCGCCCGATGGCTGAAGGAACGAAAATCGGCGCTTACGGCCTGACAGAACCTGCTTCAGGGTCGGATGCTGGCGGCATGAAAACGAACGCCAAAGAAGACGGCGACCATTACATTTTGAACGGTTCAAAGATCTTCATCACAAATGGCGGCATTGCGGACATCTACATCGTCTTCGCAGTAACGGATCCGGAATCGAAGCATAAAGGCACGACTGCGTTCATCGTCGAAAAAGACTTTGAAGGCTTCTCAGTCGGCAAAAAAGAAAAGAAACTCGGGATCCGTTCAAGCCCGACAACAGAAATCATTTTCGACAATTGCCGCGTACCGAAAGAGAATATGCTTGGCGAACTTGGCCAAGGCTTCAAAATCGCTATGCAAACGCTTGACGGCGGACGCAACGGCATCGCAGCGCAAGCAGTCGGCATCGCACAAGGCGCAATGGACGCGTCAATCACTTACGCAAAAGAGCGTGAGCAATTCGGCAAGCCGATTGCAGCCAACCAAGGGATTTCATTCAAATTGGCAGACATGGCGACTTCGATCGAAGCTTCACGTTTGTTGACGTATCAAGCGGCTTGGCTGGAGTCGAACAAAATGTCCTACAGCAAAGAATCGGCAATGGCGAAATTGATGGCGGGCGATACAGCGATGAAAGTCACAGTTGAAGCGGTTCAAGTATTCGGCGGTTACGGCTACACGAAAGATTATCCGGTTGAGCGTTTCATGCGTGACGCAAAAATCACACAAATCTACGAAGGCACACAGGAAATCCAGCGTTTGGTCATTTCCCGTATGGTCACGAAGTAAGCGGAGGGATCGCTCATGAACAGAAAGCGTGAAGTCCAGTCCTCCGTGAAAGACGAAAGCCTGATTGCGAAGCGCCGGGCACAGATGATCCGGGGTGCTGTCACGCTTTTTAAAGAAAAGGGCTTTCACCGGACGACGACAAGAGAAATCGCAAAAGCTTCAGGTTTCAGCATTGGGACATTATACGAATACATCCGCACCAAAGAAGACGTTCTGTATCTCGTCTGTGACTCGATTTACGACGAAGTGCATGCGCGCTTCGACGCACTCGATATCGAAAAAGGATCACTCGAAGTGCTGGTCACAGCCATCGGCCATTATTACGGGCTGATCGACGACATGCAGGATGAATTCGTGGTCATGTACCAGGAATCGAAATCGCTGCCGAAAGACGCATTGCAATATGTGCTCAATAAAGAAATGGAAATGGTTTCTTTATTCGAAGGCTTGCTCGCGGATTGTGCAGAAAGCGGCGAAGTGAAATTGTCGCCTAAAGAAATCACGCTGGCTGCCCATCATTTATTCGTCCAAGGACAGATGTGGGCGTTCAGGCGCTGGGCGCTGCGTGATTTCACCATTGAAGAATTCATCGAATTACAGACTCAATTTCTGCTGCAGGGGATGGCAGGGGAAAAAATCACCATACAGGGGGTTAAATAGATCATGGCAACTATACAAGAACAATCGACTTATAAGCCGAAGAATCATGTGCGTTTCGTCACGGCTTCAAGCCTATTTGATGGCCACGATGCGTCAATCAACATCATGCGCCGTATTTTGCAGTCAAACGGAGCGGAAGTCATCCATTTGGGGCATAACCGTTCTGTAGAAGAAGTCGTCAACGCAGCAATCCAGGAAGACGTGCAGGGCATCTGCATTTCTTCATACCAGGGCGGCCACATGGAATACTTCAAATACATGCACGATTTGCTGGTTGAAAAAGGCGCCGGCAACATCCGCATCTATGGAGGCGGGGGCGGCGTCATCTTGCCGCGCGAAATCAAGGAACTTGAAGAATACGGCATCGCCGGCATTTTCTCTCCGGAAGACGGCCGGAAAAAAGGCCTTCAAGGCATGATCCAGGAAATCGTCGAAGAATGCGATTTCTCCACAGTGAAAGAAGATCTACCAGCGGACGCTGTCTCTGCAGAAGATCCAGTCGGTTTGGCGCACATCATCACGGCGGCTGAAGAAGCGCATACACGTGAAACCGATACGGATGCATTGCTAGCAGCAGTCCGCGCGAAATCGAAAAATACACCGGTACTCGGGATTACAGGTACGGGCGGAGCGGGCAAAAGCTCGCTGACGGATGAATTGATCCGCCGCTTCCTGTCCGAACTGCCGGATAAAAAGATCGCCATTTTGTCGATTGACCCGACCAAACAGAAAACGGGCGGCGCGCTTCTTGGCGACCGCATCCGCATGAACGCCATCTTCAACAACCGCGTGTTCATGAGAAGCTTGGCGACGCGCGGTTCACGCACGGAAATTTCGCGTGCGCTTGGCGACGTGCTTGACGTCGTGAAAGCGGCTGGCTTCGACTTGATTGTCGTTGAAACGAGCGGCATCGGCCAAGGGGACGCGGAAATCGCGAACTTCTCGGACGTGTCGATGTACGTCATGACAAGCGAATTCGGTGCACCGACTCAGCTTGAAAAAATCGATATGATCGATTATGCGGATTTGATTGTTATCAATAAATTCGAACGCAAAGGTTCGGAAGATGCTTTGCGCCAAGTGCAGAAGCAATTCCAACGCAGCCACCTGCGCTGGGATGATGAGCTGGAAAAAATGCCGGTATTCGGTACAATTGCCAGCCAGTTCAACGACAAAGGCACAAACTCCTTGTTTGCGGCTTTGGTCGGGATCGTCAATGAAAAATGCGGCACGGACTGGACAACCGATTACGAGCAGTTCGCGAAAACGCAAAAAGAGAACTTGATCATTCCAAACGACCGCCGTTATTATTTGCGCGAGATTACGGACACGGTCCGCGGCTACCATGCGAAAACGATTGAACAGGCTGCATTTGCGCGCCGGATCTTCCAGCTTGAAGGCGCCATGGAAACTGTGAAGGAAAAAGCGCCGGACGATGCGCTTTTGGCATCGCTCAAATCGCTTGCTGACGGCATGCGCGATGAGCTGACAGCGGAATCGAAACGCATTCTTGAAAATTGGAAATCCATTAAAGACGCTTACGCCGGCGACGAGTTCGTGACGACGGTCCGCGACCGGGAAATCCGCACGATTCTTCGGACAGAGAGCCTTTCAGGCTTGAAGATTCCACGCGTGGTGCTGCCGAAATTCGAAGATTACGGTGAAATTTTGAAATGGGTTTATTTGGAAAACGTACCGGGTTCATTCCCTTACACAGCGGGCGTATTCCCGTTCAAACGTGAAGGCGAAGATCCAAAGCGCCAGTTTGCGGGTGAAGGGACGCCGGAACGCACGAACCGCCGCTTCCATTACTTGTCGAAAGACGACGACGCGAAACGCTTGTCGACGGCATTCGATTCAGTGACGCTATACGGCGAAGACCCGGACCATCGTCCCGACATCTACGGAAAAGTCGGCGAATCAGGCGTGTCGATCTGTACGCTGGAAGACATGAAAAAATTATACGAAGGCTTTGATTTATGCGCTCCTTCGACATCAGTCTCGATGACGATCAACGGACCAGCGCCGATCATTCTGGCCATGTTCATGAA
Source organism: Planococcus sp. APC 3906 (assembly GCF_030407685.1). Classification (NCBI taxonomy): domain Bacteria; kingdom Bacillati; phylum Bacillota; class Bacilli; order Caryophanales; family Caryophanaceae; genus Planococcus; species Planococcus sp. APC 3906. Next base: position 58,803 of record NZ_JASDCW010000007.1, read on the forward strand.
CACGGCAATCGACCAGCAAGTGAAGCTGAACGAAGAAAAATTCGGCCGCGCATTGACGCTGGAAGAATTTACGGAAGTCCGCGAAAGCACGCTGCAAGTCGTCCGAGGCACAGTGCAAGCCGATATCCTGAAAGAAGACCAAGGGCAGAACACGTGCATCTTCTCGACTGAATTCGCGCTGCGCATGATGGGCGACATCCAGCAATACTTTATCGACCATAAAGTGCGCAATTATTATTCGGTGTCGATTTCCGGCTACCACATCGCGGAAGCGGGAGCGAACCCGATTTCACAATTGGCGTTCACCTTGTCGAATGGCTTCACGTACGTTGAGTATTACTTGAGCCGCGGCATGAACATCGATGATTTCGCGCCGAACTTGTCGTTCTTCTTCTCGAACGGCTTGGATCCGGAATATACGGTCATCGGCCGCGTGGCACGCCGCATCTGGGCAGTCGTTATGCGCGATAAGTACGGCGCGAACGAACGCAGCCAGAAGCTGAAATACCACGTGCAGACTTCCGGGCGCAGCTTGCACGCACAGGAAATCGATTTCAACGATATCCGCACGACATTGCAGGCATTGATGGCGCTGCAGGATAACTGCAACTCGCTGCACACGAACGCTTACGATGAAGCCATTACGACGCCGACAGAAGAATCCGTGCGCCGCGCGATGGCCATCCAAATGATCATCACGAAAGAGCACGGCTTGTCGAAAAATGAAAACCCGCTGCAAGGCGCGTTCATCATTGAAGAAATGACGCAGCTCGTCGAAGAAGCGGTGCTTGCAGAATTTGACCGCATCAACGACCGCGGCGGCGTCCTCGGCGCGATGGAAACGCAATACCAGCGCGGAAAAATCCAGGAAGAGTCGATGCATTACGAAATGAAGAAACACACGGGCGAATTGCCAATTATCGGCGTCAATACGTATTTGAACCCGAATCCGCAAACGGACGATGACATCAACGCGATGGAAATCGCCCGCGCCACAACAGAAGAAAAAGAAACACAAATCGCCAACCTGCGCGCTTTCCAGGAACGCAACGCTTCAGATGAAGCATTGGCGCGCTTGAAGCAAGTCGCGAAATCAGGCGGCAACATCTTTGAAGAATTGATGGAAACCGTCAAAGTAGCGAGCCTCGGCCAAATCACAACGGCATTATATGAAGTAGGCGGACAATACCGCCGCAACATGTAAGCGAATCAAGCAAACCGCTTGCGGATCATCTCCGCAGGCGGTTTTTTGTGCGTTTCTAATGGAGTGAAGGCCCTTATCTTTTATAAAAAGCTTTTCGCTGGCGAAAAGCTTCCTTTTCCGCTCTTGCACTGAGTGTTTTGGATTGAGAACAGGAGATGTTGGCGAAAAGGCAGCGTGAAAAGAGCAGAATGGATGCATTTCGCAGGCGAAATGCGAAAAACCATGCTAGGGGCGGGTTGTGGAGCGGGAGAATTCAGAGTTTGAGGGTGCGGCGCGGATTTATGCGCGTTCGTAGAGATTTATGCGCGGTCGTGGAGATTTACGAGCGTTCGTGGAGATTTATGCGCGTTCAGGAGAATTTACGAGCGTTCGCAGAGTTTATGCGCGTTCAGAAGAATTTACGAGCGTTCGCAGAGTTTATGCGCGTTCAAGAGAATTTACGAGCGTTCGCAGAGATTTACGCGCGCTCAGAAGAATTTACGAGCGTTCAACCAGAATTCTGCTCTCCGCCGAGATGCGTGTCGCATTGCTCAGCGAACTTCGGTATAATGAAAGAAAATTCAATGTTGGCCACAGAAGGATGGAAGCCCATGCCGAAATACGTACATTACAGCATAATGGTCCTTTGCATCGTGCTCATATTCTTCCTTTACAATAAAGCGCTTGGATCGATTCCGTTTCTGATCTTGTCGTTTTACTTGTTTTTTTTCGGCTGGATGCAGCTAAAGGGCAGAAAAAAGAAAACACGGTAGCGGAGCGCACCGACTTTGTATATAATGAATTAAGTTAAGATAGTAGAAGGGACGTGCACAGATTGAAATTACGCGAATTATCCAGAGACGAACTAATCGAAGAGTCATTTGTTGACTTAACATATGCAATGCTCGAAGAAACGCACGAAACAAAAACATACGCTGAGCTTGTCACAGAAATCGAGAACTTGCTTGGTTTGTCTAAAGAGGACATGAAGGCCCGCCTTGTGCAGTTCTATACCGATATGAACATTGACGGCCGCTTCCTGATCCTTGGCGAAAACCGTTGGGGCTTGCGTGAGTGGTACCCGGTTGAACAAATCGAAGAAGAATCTGCGCCGACTGTAAAAGCCCGCAAGAAAAAGGCGAAAGTTGCAGGCGACGAAGACTTCGATGACATGGACCTTGAGCTTGAAGACGAATTGGAATTCGATGACTTCGATGAAGAGGACGACGATGACGACGACGATATCGATACGGTACCGGAAGATGATTTATTGAAATCACCTGAAGTGGAAGTTATTGATTTTGATGTCGACGACGATGATGAAGAAGATGTGGACGTTCTTGTCGAAGACTTGGATGGCAATATCATCGACGAAGAAGAAGACGAAGATGATGAAGACGACGAGGATTTGAAGTAGTCTGAACATTTTTTTACCTTGACTTATGAGGCTGGACTGGATAAGATTTTATTGGGCTCCTTAAAAGAGGAGAAATGATTCGTACAGTCTACGCGCTCCCCCTGCACCTTGCAGGCGGAGCGCTTTTTATTTTTTTATCATCAGAGGAGGAAACAGAATGACAAAGTATATTTTTGTAACAGGCGGGGTTGTATCGTCGCTTGGTAAAGGGATTACCGCTGCTTCACTTGGCCGCTTGCTGAAAAACAGAGGCTTGAAAGTGACGATCCAGAAATTCGATCCGTACATCAACATTGACCCGGGTACAATGAGCCCTTATCAGCACGGAGAAGTTTATGTAACAGACGACGGCGCGGAAACGGACTTGGATTTGGGGCATTACGAGCGTTTCATCGACATCAACCTTAACAAATATTCGAATGTGACGACGGGGAAAGTCTATTCGACAGTAATCCAGAAAGAACGCCGCGGCGATTACCTGGGCGGTACCGTCCAAGTCATTCCGCACATTACGAACGAAATCAAAGACCGCTTGGTGCGCGCTGCTAAAACGGCTCAAGCGGATGTCGTCATCACTGAAATCGGCGGAACGGTAGGCGACATCGAATCGCTGCCATTCCTGGAAGCGATTCGCCAAATGAAATCGGATCTAGGCCGCGATGAAGTCATGTACATCCACTGTACATTGATTCCATACCTTGGTGCTGCCAAAGAAATGAAAACAAAACCAACTCAGCATAGCGTTAAAGAGCTGCGCAGCCTGGGCATCCAGCCGAACTTGATTGTTGTGCGCACGGAACATCCAGTGCCGCAGGACATGAAAGACAAAATCGCGTTATTCTGCGATATTAAAGCGGAAGAAGTCATTGAATCCCGTGACGTCGATGTGATCTACGAAATGCCGCTTCGTTTGCAGGAGCAGAACATGGACCAGATCGTCCTTGACCATTTCGGCATCGAAGCCCCTGTAGCGGACATGACGGAGTGGAACCAATTGGTCGATAAAGTGAAATCATTGTCTAAAACGGTCCGCATCGCTTTGGTCGGGAAATATGTAGAGCTTCAAGACGCGTACATTTCTGTAGTGGAAGCGATGAAGCATGCCGGTTTCGCATTCGATTCTGAAATTGAAGTCGAATGGATCAATGCAGAACACATTAACGCAGAAAATGCTGCTGAGAAATTGCAGCACGTCGACGGCATCTTAATCCCTGGCGGATTCGGCGACCGCGGCGTCGAAGGCAAAATTGCAGCAACGCAATACGCACGTGAAAACAAAGTGCCATTCTTCGGAATTTGCCTGGGCATGCAGCTGGCTTCTGTTGAATTCGCACGCAGCATCATGGGCATGGACGGCGCTCATTCTTCGGAGCTTGACCCGAAGACGCCTTATCCGGTCATCGACTTATTGCCAGAACAAAAAGACATCGAAGACTTGGGCGGCACATTGCGCCTCGGCTTGTACCCAGCTAAATTACAGCCGGGCTCGAAAGCGCACGAAGCGTACGGCGAAGAATTGGTATATGAACGCCACCGCCACCGCTACGAGTTCAACAACGAGTACCGCGAGCAATTCGAAGCAGCCGGCTTTAAGTTCTCGGGCACTAGCCCGGATGGCCGCCTTGTGGAAATCATTGAGCTTGAAGATCACCCGTGGTTCCTGGCTTGCCAATTCCACCCGGAATTCATCTCACGCCCGACACGCCCGCAGCCTCTATTCAGAGAGTTCATCCGCGCGTCACTCGGCGAATAAAAGACAGCATAGCAAAAGCCTTCCTATTTTCGGGAAGGCTTTTGCTTTAGGCAGAACGCTTCAGATGGGTTCATTGTTTATTTACAGTGGGAAAGAGAAGGGAGGTAGAAATAATTCCCTGAATTTAGTAAAATGGAAAGTAAGTACAGAAGGGAATGAGGCCTCTTGAAAACGATACTGATTGTTGATGACCAGACGGGTATCCGGCTTTTATTGAACGAAGTATTCAAAAAAGAAGGGTTTCAGACCTTGATGGCTGCTAATGGACCGCAGGCTTTGAAGCAGGCGGAGGAAAACTCCCCGGATATTGTGCTGCTGGATATGAAAATTCCCGGTATGGACGGCATAGAAATCTTGAAGAACTTGAAAAGAATGCGGCAGGACATCAAAGTGATCATGATGACGGCCTATGGCGAGCTCGATGTCATCAAGGAATCGATGGTCAGCGGGGCGTGCTGTTATTACACGAAACCGTTCGATGTCTTCGAAATCCGCGACGCTGTAAAGGAAATGTTAACAGACTGATATATACGAAAGTGGCGAAAGCAAGCGGTTTTTGTTATAGTATAAAGGATATTCGGATAGAGTCACAGCTGAGGAGGAAATTTGCAATGGCATTGGTTTCAATGAAAGACATGATGATTAAAGGGAAAAAAGAAGGCTATGCAATCGGCCAATTTAACTTAAACAACCTTGAGTTCACTCAAGCAATCTTAAAAGCGGCACAAGAAGAGAATTCACCGGTAATCTTAGGTGTCTCTGAAGGCGCAGCTCGCTACATGGGCGGATTCACGACGGTCGTCCATATGGTGAAAGGCTTGATGCACGATTATAAAATCACGGTTCCTGTCGCGATCCATCTTGACCACGGATCAAGCTTCGAAAAATGCAAAGAAGCGATTGACGCTGGCTTCACTTCGGTGATGATCGACGCATCGCATCATTCATTTGACGAGAACATCGAAATCACGAAGCAAGTGGTTGAATACGCGCACAAGAACAATGTTTCGGTTGAAGCTGAACTTGGAATTGTCGGCGGCCAGGAAGACGATGTCATCGCTGACGGCGTCATCTACGCAGATCCGCAGGAATGCAAAACACTTGTTGATGCGACTGGGATTGACTGCTTAGCGCCTGCACTTGGTTCTGTACACGGACCTTATAAAGGCGAACCGAACCTTGGCTTCAAAGAGATGGAAGAAATTTCTCAGCTATGTGACGTTCCATTGGTTCTTCACGGAGGAACTGGAATTCCGACTAAAGATATTCAACGCGCCGTTTCACTAGGCACAGCGAAGATCAACGTCAACACAGAAAGCCAAATCGCTTCTGCTAAAGCTGTGCGCGAAGCATTGGCGAAAGATGCGGAAATGTACGATCCACGCAAATACCTGACACCTGCACGCGACGCAATCCAAGCGACAGTATCAGGCAAAATGCGCGAATTCGGAAGTTCAGGCAAAGCATAAAATCATACATGATGGATGAAAGAGGGAAGCGTCCGATAGGTCTCTTCTCTCTTTTCCATAAACCAGGAGGATAATTCATGAAATTTTTTATTGATACCGCAAACTTTGAAGAAATCAAAGAAGCACACGCATGGGGCATTCTTTCAGGCGTTACAACAAACCCTTCGCTAGTGGCGAAAGAAAAGAACGTCTCTTTCCACGACCGCTTGAAAGAAATCGCGGCATTGGTCGATGGTTCAATCAGCGGCGAAGTAATCGCGCTTGATGCAGAGGGCATGATCGAAGAAGGGCGCGAATTGGCGGCTCTTGCTCCGAACATCACGGTTAAATTGCCGATGACGCCGGACGGCTTGAAAGCTTGTGCAGTTTTGGCAAGCGAAGGCAAGAAGGTTAACGTAACGTTAATCTTCAGTGCGAACCAAGCACTTCTTGCAGCACGTGCAGGAGCGGCTTACGTATCGCCATTCCTTGGGCGCCTTGATGATATCGGCCACAACGGCATGGATTTAATCGCGACAATCTCTGATATTTTTGCAATCCACGACATCAAAACTGAAATCATTGCAGCATCGATCCGCCACCCGCAGCACGTAACGGAAGCAGCATTGAACGGTGCACACATTGGAACTATGCCGATCAATGTCATGAAACAAATGTTCAAGCACCCATTGACGGACAAAGGAATCGAAGCATTCCTTGCAGATTGGGAAAAGCGTACAGCTGAATAACAGCGCATTGCGAATCTGCGTTCAGCGAATATTTCTAAGCCGGTGAATGTTAGAAGAACCAATCGTACTTTTAGGGGCAGGCTGCACTTAGTTGCCTGCCTTCCTGAAGTATGGCAAAGGAGAAATTAATTAATGGATGTTTATAAAATAAAAGGCGGCAAACGCTTAACAGGCACGATCAAAGTGAACGGGGCAAAGAACAGTGCGGTAGCATTGATTCCCGCATCAATTTTAGCGAATTCACCGGTGCAAATTGAAGGCTTGCCGGAGATTTCAGACGTGTGGACATTAAAAAATATTCTTGAAGAAATCGGCGGGGAAGTGTCTTTCGAAGACGGCATCATGAACATCGATCCGACGAATATGATCGATATGCCATTGCCGAACGGCAACGTCAAAAAACTGCGTGCTTCTTATTATATGATGGGCGCAATGCTTGGCCGTTTTAAGCATGCGGCAATCGGGCTTCCCGGCGGATGTTTCTTAGGCCCTCGGCCAATCGACCAGCACATCAAAGGCTTTGAGGCGCTGGGTGCAAAAGTGACGAACGAACATGGCGCCATCTACTTGCGCGCAGACGAACTGAAAGGCGCGAAAATCTATTTGGACGTTGTCAGTGTAGGGGCGACGATCAACATTATGCTTGCGGCCGTTCTGGCAAAAGGGCAGACGGTCATTGAAAATGCGGCAAAAGAGCCGGAAATCATTGATGTGGCTACATTGTTGACGAATATGGGCGCGAAAATCAAAGGTGCAGGAACGAACGTGATCCGCATCGACGGCGTTGAAGAGCTTCACGGCACAAACCATACGATCATTCCTGACCGCATCGAAGCAGGAACATTCATGATCATGGCGGCTGCCATTGGCGACGGCATTACCATCGACAATGTCATTCCTTTCCATATGGAAGCGTTGACTGCGAAACTCCGCGAAATGGGCGTTGATGTCCAGGAAGGCGAAGAATCGATTTATATCCCGAAACCGGAGCAATTAACGGCGATTGATGTTAAGACACTGGTTTATCCAGGTTTCGCAACAGACTTGCAACAGCCATTCTCGGCATTGATGACGCAAGCGACAGGTTCTTCGATGATTACGGATACGATTTACTCGGCCCGTTTTAAACACATTGACGAATTCCGCCGCATGAATGCAAGTGGGCGTGTCGAAGGGCGTGCTGCGATTATCACCGGACCGACGCCATTGACCGCTGCAACTGTTGTAGCATCTGATTTACGTGCAGGCGCTGCACTTGTCATTGCTGGTTTGATGGCAGAAGGCGAAACGGAAATCCGCGAAATCTACCACATTGAACGAGGCTATTCGAAGATCATCGATAAGCTGCAGGGCCTTGGGGCAGACATCCGCAGAGAAACGATTGACCCGGTCGCGAGTGCAAAGTCCGACCTTAGCCAGAACGCCAATTGACTTCTTTTTAGCTTGCCGATTTATGCTACACTTAAAAGGATTGAGTTATAGCTAAACAGGAGGAACATATATTATGGAACGAAGTTTATCAATGGAACTGGTGCGGATTACAGAAGCTGCTGCAATTGCTTCAGCGAAATGGATGGGCCGCGGCTTGAAGAACGAAGCGGATGATGCGGCGACAACGGCGATGCGGAGCGTATTCGATACGATTCCGATGCGTGGAGTTGTCGTGATCGGCGAAGGCGAAATGGACGAAGCGCCGATGTTGTATATCGGCGAAGAACTCGGGACGGGCCAAGGCCCCGAAGTCGACGTTGCGGTAGATCCTCTTGAAGGTACGAATATCGTAGCTGCAGGCGGCTGGAACGCATTGGCGGTCTTAGCCATCGCTGACCGCGGGAATTTGCTGAACGCTCCGGATATGTATATGGACAAAATTGCAGTCGGACCTGAATCTGTCGGTAAAATCGACATCAACGCACCGGTCATTGATAATCTGCGTGCTGTCGCGAAAGCGAAAAACAAAGACATTGAAGACGTAGTGGCAACAATCATCGACCGTCCACGCCATAAAGACATCATTGACCAAATCCGTGCCGCAGGCGCACGCATTAAGTTGATCACGGATGGCGATGTGGCTGGGGCGCTCAATACGGCTTTCGATAAAACCGGCGTCGACATTCTTTTCGGCATCGGCGGTGCTCCTGAAGGCGTCATTGCCGCAGTAGGCTTAAAATGCCTAGGCGGTGAAATCCAAGGGAAGCTTCTTCCGCAAAACGAAGAAGAAGCACAGCGCTGCATCGATATGGGAATCGATGTCAATAAAGTCTATATGATGGAAGACCTTGTCAAAGGCGACGACGCGATTTTTGCTGCGACTGGCGTAACAGACGGCGAATTGCTGCGCGGCGTCCAGTTGAAAGGCGCTTTTGCAGAAAGCCATACACTGGTTATGCGCGCGAAATCAGGCACAGTACGCTTTGTTGAGGGCCGCCATAGCTTGAAGAAGAAACCGAATCTGGTAATGAACGATTAAATCCATACTTCAAAATGAGTCCGGCATATTGCCGGGCTCCTTCTTTAAAAATCTTTCCTTACTTTCAACGAACAATCCCCAAAACAGCTTCCTAAAAAATAAATAAGAGTGGTGTCCATTAATGACAACGATTACAATTTCCGCATTGGAAAACATGACGCTGAAAGAGCTTTATAATTTGGCGAAAGAATACAAGCTGACCAATTACAGCAAACTGACGAAAAAAGAATTGATTTTTGCAATCTTGAAAACACGCGCAGAACAAGAAGGCTTCTTCTTTATGGAAGGCGTCCTTGAAATCATCCAGTCGGAAGGTTTCGGCTTCCTGCGCCCGATTAATTATTCTCCGAGTTCGCAGGACATTTACATTTCAGCGTCCCAAATCCGCAGATTCGATTTGCGAAACGGCGATAAAGTATCCGGAAAAGTGCGTCCGCCAAAAGAAAACGAGCGCTATTTCGGCTTGCTGCAAGTTGAAGCGGTTAATGGGGAAGACCCGGAAGTCGCAAAAGAACGCGTCCATTTCCCGGGCTTGACGCCGCTTTATCCAGACCGCCAGATTAAGCTTGAAACGACGCCTGACCATTTATCGACGCGCATCATGGATCTTGTGGCGCCTGTCGGATTCGGCCAGCGTGGATTGATCGTCGCCCCGCCGAAAGCCGGCAAGACGATGCTGCTGAAGGAAATCGCGAATTCGATCACGACCAATCATCCTGAAGCGGAATTGATTGTCTTGCTGATCGACGAACGCCCGGAGGAAGTCACCGACATCGAACGTTCCGTAGATGCCGACGTCGTTTCGTCGACGTTTGATGAAGTGCCGGAAAACCACGTCAAAGTGGCAGAATTGGTTTTGGAACGCGCGATGCGCCTTGTTGAGCATAAACGCGACGTCATCATCTTGATGGATTCGATCACGCGCCTGGCCCGAGCATATAATTTGGTTATTCCGCCAAGCGGGCGTACACTTTCAGGAGGGATTGACCCGGCAGCATTCCATCGGCCAAAACGCTTTTTCGGCGCAGCGCGCAATATCGAAGAAGGCGGAAGCTTGACGATTTTGGCGACAGCGTTGATCGATACTGGTTCACGCATGGATGAAGTGATTTATGAAGAATTTAAAGGGACCGGCAATATGGAGCTGCATCTGGACCGCAGCCTTGCAGAACGCCGTATTTTCCCAGCGCTCGATATCCGCCGTTCCGGCACGCGGAAAGAGGAATTGCTGCTGGATCCGGAACAGCTCGAAAGATTGTGGTCAATCCGCAAAACGTTCTCGGATTCATCCGATTTCGGCGAACGTTTCCTGAAAAAGCTTGGCAAGACAAAAACCAACGAAGAGTTTTTCGAACAGCTCAACAGCGAAATGAAAGCACATCGCGGCAGCAAAAAGATGATTTAATTACTTGCAAAAGCGAGATGCATTTGATATGATTATGAAAGTGAATTGATACATGACTATTGCATATATGGCCTAAAGAGCCATGTAAGGCAATAGCAAAATAGATTATGAACTCTGTTCCAGATGGTTCAGGGCGAGAGGAGAAAAACACATGAAAACAGGTATTCATCCAGATTACAAACAAGCAACAGTAACTTGCTCTTGCGGCAACAGCTTCACTACAGGTTCTGTTAAAGAGAACATCAACGTCGAGCTTTGCTCAGAGTGCCACCCATTCTACACTGGACGCCAAAAATTTGCTGCTGCAGACGGCCGCGTAGACCGTTTCAACAAAAAATACGGCATCAAAGAAGAAATCAAAGAGTAAGATTAAAATATACCTGCCCAGCGCGAAAACGCGAGGCAGGTATTTTTTCGTTTATAAACCCTATCAGCCCGGCAATTTAACCAATTCCGAAGGCAATATATAGATAAAAAAGCAGTAATCAGCATGAATTTTAGGTATGATAAGTAATGATAAAAGTGTTTGAAAGGGGTCTCACATATGTACGTTATGAAACAGTCAGGCTGGGTAGAGCTGATATGCGGAAGCATGTTTTCAGGGAAATCGGAGGAATTGATCCGCCGTGTGCGCCGCGCACAATTTGCAAAACAAAAAATCGCCGTATTTAAACCGAAAATCGACAACCGCTACAGTGAAGAAGCGGTCGTATCGCATAATGGAACAACAGTCATCGCATTGCCAATCGAGCATTCCGAAGAAATGTGGAGTTACATCTCGGATGATTTTGACGTCATTGCCATCGACGAAGCCCAGTTTTTTGACGGAGAAATCATCAACAACATCCAGAAACTTGCGGATCACGGATTCCGAGTCATCGTAGCGGGCCTTGACCAGGATTTCAGAGGCCGTCCATTCGGTCCGATGCCCACCCTTTTGGCAATTGCTGAACAAGTAACAAAATTGCAGGCTGTCTGCACCGTATGCGGATCACCCGCAAGCCGCACCCAGCGCCTCATCGACGGCCGGCCAGCAGGTTCAGATGATCCGACAATCTTAGTTGGAGCATCCGAAGCCTACGAGCCGCGCTGCCGCCACCATCACGAAGTGCCAGCGGGCGTTACTGTTAATAAATAGCAGCAAGTTCTTTTGTTGATCTTTTTATATACAAGTTGAACTAGTAGTTTAATCGTCGATATTCCGCAAAACAGCTGCGCTTTCCGCGGGCTCGCTCCCAAGCCTCCTCGGTCGCTCCGCTTCCTGCGGGGTCTCGGGAGTCTCGCTATTCCGCAGGAGTCGCAGCTGTTTTGCTGCATATCTCCAGAGATTTTTTTAAGCACTGACACGGTATATTTATGATAATTGTTTAGTTCAACTAATATAGAAGAGAAATTTAGAACATATTCCTCTAATCAATAAAAGACACTTATCAATAATTAAATCTCTAAGCGGAGGCGCGAACACGGGCTGGGCGGAGCTATAAGACGGGTGTTCTTCCCGGCTTATGGCGTAAGCCATGCCCTGAGCGTCCGAAGCGACGATTAGAATTATAACAACACATTGAAAATAGAAATAGAGGTGATTTGGGATGTTTGATCGATTACAAGCTGTAGAAGATCGATACGATCGATTAAATGAATTGCTGAGCGATCCGGAAATCGTCAGCGATACAAACAAGCTCCGCGAGTATTCCAAGGAGCAGTCGGATTTGCAGGATACGGTGGAAGCGTACCGTGAATACAAAGACACCAAAGAGCAATTGGAAGGCGCGAAAGCTATGTTCGACGATAAGCTTGATGCCGATATGCGCGAAATGGTGAAAGAAGAAGTAAGCGAATTGGAAGAACAATTGGAAGCGATTGAAGAGCGCCTTCATATTTTATTGATACCGAAAGACCCTAACGATGACAAAAACGTCATCATGGAAATTCGCGGAGCTGCGGGCGGCGATGAGGCTGCGTTGTTTGCGGGTGACCTATACCGCATGTACAGCCGCTATGCGGAATCGAATGGCTGGAAAGTGACGGTCATGGATTCAAATCCGACAGGGCTCGGCGGCTTCAAGGAAATCGTCTTCATGATTTCAGGCAAGGGCGCTTACTCGAAATTGAAATACGAAAACGGGGCGCATCGCGTTCAGCGGGTTCCGGAAACTGAATCGGGCGGCCGTATCCATACATCTACTGCAACGGTAGCTTGTTTGCCGGAAGTGGAAGAAGTGGAAGTTGAAATCCACGACAATGATATCCGTGTCGATACTTACGCTTCATCAGGGGCAGGTGGACAATCGGTCAATACGACAATGTCAGCGGTGCGTTTGACGCATATTCCGACGAACACAGTCGTAACATGCCAGGACGAAAAATCCCAGATCAAGAACAAAGCGAGCGCAATGAAAGTGCTTCGCGCGCGTGTCTACGATAAGTTCCAGCAGGAAGCACAAGCTGAATACGATGCTGTCCGAAAATCAGCAGTCGGCACCGGCGACCGTTCTGAACGGATCCGCACATATAACTATCCGCAAAACCGTGTAACGGACCATCGCATCGGTTTGACGATCCAGAAATTGGACCAAATCATGCAAGGCAAAATGGATGAAATCGTGGAGGCTTTGGTTGTGGAAGAGCAGTCTGCCAAAATGGAAGCTTTGAACAATGACTGATGTGAGACGTGTATTTGAGGCCCTTAACTGGGCTTCTTCTTTTTTAAAAGCCAAAGGCCGCGAAGAAAATGCAGCGCGCATTCTGCTGCAGCATGAACTCGGGATGTCTCAGGCTGGACTCCTCGCTTCTCTTCGCGATCCATTGGACCCGGAGCAGGATGAACGTTTCCGCCGCAACATTGAACAGCATGCAGCAGGCGTACCGGTTCAGCATCTGACGGGCGTCGAGGAATTTTATGGCCGCGAATTCGAAGTGAACAAAGATGTACTGATTCCACGTCCGGAAACGGAAGAGCTAATAGAAGAAACACTTCAATTGGTGCAGCGCTATTTTCCGGCCGGAGACCCTTCGATTGTTGACATCGGAACAGGAAGCGGCATTATCGCCATCACGATGAAATGCGAACTGCCAGCTTCAGAAGTTGCAGCTGTGGATATCTCAGAAAGCGCACTCCTTACTGCGGAACGCAATGCATCGAGGCACGGAGCGGACATTGATTTTAAGCTCGGCGATCTGACGGAGCCGATCCGTGGGCGGAAATGGGACATTGTCTTATCGAACCCGCCCTATATCGGATATGATGAAAAAGCTGAACTATCCGACACAGTGCGTGATTTTGAACCTCATACTGCCTTATTCGCTGATGATCAAGGCCTTGCTTTGTACAGCCGCATGGCCCGTGAATTGCCTGCTTTGGTGAATAAACCCGGAATTATCGGTTTTGAAATCGGCCATGCCCAAGGAGAAGCGGTAAAATCCTTGTTGAAAGAAGCTTATCCCCAGGCAGAAATATACGTCAAAAAAGATATCAACAAAAATGACCGCATGGTCTTTTGCATCAACGCGTAGTTACTAACATTTTATCGGCAGATTCACATAACTTATCCACTGTTTGTGGATAGAACGATAGAAAACCTGTTAAAATAGGAGTTGTTAACATGCAAACAGGAACCATACTTGTGGATAAAAATGTGAATAAGGAAGAAACTTACTCACAGGCTGTGGAAATACTTAAAGATGGCGGCATTGTAGCGTTTCCGACAGAAACGGTTTATGGTTTAGGCGCGGATGCCACAAATCCGGATGCTGTCGCAAAAATATTTGAAGCGAAAGGGCGGCCAGCGGACAATCCGCTGATTGTCCATGTCGATTCAAAAAACAGTGCTTTACAATATGCAGAAGAGCTTTCGCCGCTGGCTCTTCAATGCATGGACGCTTTTTGGCCGGGTGCATTGACCTTGATTGTCAAAGCAAAACCAGACCAATTTGCGGATAATGTCACTGCCGGGCTTTCTACAGTAGGCATTCGCGTGCCGGACCATCCGGTGGCGCTGAATTTATTGAAACGGCTGCCGTTTCCGCTCGCAGCGCCGAGTGCGAATACGAGCGGCAAACCGAGCCCGACATTAGCAGAGCACGTCTACCATGACATGAAAGGGAAAATCCCGCTCATTCTGGACGGAGGTGCGACAGCTATCGGGCTGGAATCGACGGTGCTTGATATGACCTCGGAACCGCCAGTGATTCTTCGGCCGGGACGGATTTCGCAAGAACAGATCGAAAACGTGATCGGCAAAGTGAGGCTGTCTTCTGAAATCCAAGGAAACGCACCGAAATCACCCGGCATGAAGTATATCCATTATGCGCCGGAGGCTCCGGTCTACTTGATCGAAAATGATCCGGCGTTGATTGAAAAAGCGATTCAGCATGTACAGAAAGATGGTAAAAAAGTGGCCATTTTAAGTGAACATGAATTTAAAACGGCTGATTTCCATTTCCCATTGACTGCGGAAACGCTTTACGCCAGTTTGCGGAAATGTGATTTAATGGATGCCGACATGATCTTGGCGGCAGTATCGGCGAATGTTGAAAAAGGCGACGCCATGATGAATCGGCTTGAAAAAGCGGCCGATCACAAATGGTTCTGCTAACCCAATGACAAGGCGGTGGAGATGATGAAAATTTTCTTTGTTTGTACTGGAAACACGTGCCGCAGCCCGATGGCGCAGGCCTTGCTCGCTGCGAAAGAGTTGCCTGGAGTTGAAGTGCGGTCAGCTGGCATTTTTGCCGGCGAGGCACCGTTATCAAGCCATGCCCGCACCGTGCTCGAAGAAGACGGAATCGCTTTTCAGCATATGTCCAAGCAACTTTTGCCAGGGGATATCCGCTGGTCGTCACTGATTTTGACGATGACTGCCACCCATAAGCAATATTTGGTGCAAAATCATCCGGAAGCAGGCGACAAGATTTTCACGCTGAAGGAATTTGCCGAAGGGCGTCTGGCAGATGTCAGTGACCCTTACGGCGGTTCCTTGGCTACTTATCAACAGACTTACAACGAGTTGAAAGTGCTGATTGATAAACTTGTGGATAAATTAAATGGATAATGAAAGCCGGCCATCTGCGTAAAAGCGGATGGCTTTTTAATTTGGCATGGATCAATCGTGCCTTGCGTGCCAGCTGTGTAGGTTTTTTACTGCAATAATGTTAGAATAATAGAAAAGTGGAAGCAGCTTTTTTTGGCGATCCGCTCAAATAGAAACAGAAAAGAGGGTTTTTCATGAAAATAGCTATTTCTTCAGACCACGGCGGCAACGTGCTGCGCAAGGACATCATGAATTTACTGGATGAATCAGGTATAGAATACAAGGATTTCGGGCCACAGACAGACGATTCGGTGGATTATCCGGATTATGCTAAACCGGTTGCAGATGCAGTCGCGAGCGGCGAATACGACCGCGGCATCCTGATCTGCGGCACAGGAATCGGCATGTCGATTGCAGCGAATAAAGTCAAAGGCATCCGCGCCGCACTAGTCCATGACGTATTCAGCGCGAAAGCGACGAGAGGGCATAACGATTCCAATATCCTGGCTATGGGCGAACGCGTTGTTGGTCCTGGCCTTGCACGGGAAATCGTCAAAACTTGGCTGGCAGAGGAATTTGAAGGTGGACGCCACCAGAACCGCATAGAGAAAATTTCTAACCTCGAAAACTAATCGAAGGGGTGGGCGATATGCAGACTTTATGGGAATTGCAGCTTGAAGAAGTTCTTAGTGAATTAGAGCAGCAGATCCAGTTCAAGAAAGGCCAGGTATTCGTTATCGGCTGTTCGACATCTGAAGTGGCAGGCCAGCGCATCGGCACTGGCGGCGGTCTTGATATTGCGGAAAGCTTATACAAGCCGCTGGAGAAATTCGCCGCGCGCCATCGCATTTTTCTGGCTTTCCAAGGCTGTGAGCATATTAACCGTGCAATCACAATCGAGCGGCAGGCAGCGGAAAAATACGGTTTGGAGCCCGTGACGGTTATTCCGGTGCCGAAAGCTGGGGGCTCAATGAGCGCATACGCATTCACTGCAATGAACGATCCAGTCGTTGTCGAAGAGATTCAGGCGCATGCTGGAATCGATATCGGACAAACAATGATTGGCATGCATTTAAAAAGAGTAGCCGTTCCACTCCGAACTTCTGTTAAACTAATAGGAGAAGCGATTGTCTCAGCCGCTACAACCCGGCCGAAATTGATCGGCGGGGAGCGTGCGCGCTACAATCGTCAGCTTGTTCACTTACAGGAGGGATTTACAGATGGAGATGGAATTGATTAAAGCGCAAGACCCGGCAGTTTATGAAGCAATGGAAGCAGAAAAGCAGCGTCAGGAAGCGAACATTGAACTGATCGCCTCTGAAAACTTCGTGTCACCAGCAGTAATGGAAGCCCAAGGTTCAGTTTTAACGAACAAATACGCGGAAGGCTATCCGGGCAAACGTTATTACGGTGGCTGTGAATTTGTAGACATTGTAGAAAATATTGCACGCGACCGCTTGAAAGAAATTTTCGGCGCAGAACATGCGAACGTCCAGCCTCATTCAGGATCACAGGCCAATATGGCAGTTTACACGGCGGTTCTGGAAAAAGGCGATACGATTCTCGGCATGAACTTGAACCATGGCGGCCATTTAACACATGGCAGCAAAGTTAATTTCAGCGGAATGCAGTATAATTTCGTGGAATACGGCGTTAACAAAGACACGCAATTAATCGATTACGACGTTGTGCGTGAAGTTGCGCTTGAACACAAGCCGAAAATGATCGTAGCTGGCGCAAGTGCATATTCCCGCCAATTGGATTTCGCTAAATTCCGTGAAATTGCGGATGAAATAGGTGCATACTTGATGGTCGACATGGCGCATATCGCAGGCCTGGTAGCTACGGGTGCACATCCGAACCCAGTGCCGCATGCACATTTCGTCACATCAACTACACATAAGACACTTCGTGGACCGCGCGGCGGCTTGATTCTTTGCAAAGAAGAATTCGCGAAAAAAATCGACAAAACCATCTTCCCTGGCATTCAAGGCGGGCCTTTGATGCATGTAATCGCTGCTAAAGCGGTAGCATTCGGAGAAGCGCAGCAGCCTGAATTCAAGACGTATATCGACCAAGTGGTCAAAAATGCGCAAGCATTAGCGGAAGCGCTGATGGCTGAAGGAGTCGATATCGTATCCGGCGGCACAGAAAACCATTTGCTGCTGCTCGATTTGCGGTCATTGAATCTGACAGGAAAAGTGGCTGAGCACGCACTTGACGAAGTCGGCATCACGACAAACAAAAATACGATTCCATTTGATCCTGAAAGCCCATTTGTCACTTCGGGCATCCGTTTAGGAACGCCGGCTGTGACTTCCAGAGGATTCAAAGAACCTGAAATGAAAGAAATCGCTTCTATCATGGCTTCATTATTGAAAGACCCTGAAAACGAAGCGGTTAAAAAAGAAGCAGCGGAGCGCACAGCGAAGCTGACAGCGAGTTTTCCGTTGTACAAATAAGGGAATACAGCTGCCAAAGGTTTAATTATAGGCAGCTGTTTTTTTGTCTAAAAATACATCCGATGAACATGGAGGACCCGCATATGCAGAATGATAAGAGAAATAAAGAAACGCGCATAATTATCGACTGGCTTCAGCGTCTGGGAATAGAGTTCAAGACGGGTTTTATCATCACTAATCCTGAAGCGGAAGATAATCCTATCATTTATGCTAACGAAGCATTTTGTGAGATGAGCGGGTACCCTGTGCACGAAGTGGTCGGGAGAAACGGCAAATTCATGCATGGTTCGAAAACGGATATGGAAATCAGCCGGCAAATACGCGGATGCATCGACACCGGTAAAGCCTGCGTTAAGGAAATCGTCAATTACCGCAAAGACGGTATGCCTTTCTGGAACGAAATCACAATCCAGCCGATTACCCTCGATGAAACGGACGTGAAGTTCACGCTGATGCTGCACCGGGACGTCACGGACAGAAAACGTGCGGAAGCGCTCATCAAGCTGCAGCAGGAAACTTATAATGACTTGGAAAAAGGCTATATGCTTAGTGCGCTGCTGCAAAAAGCTTGCACGGTGGTGGAATCGTTCTTCCAGGACGGCGCGAAATGCACTGTCTTATTAGTAGGGGAAGATGGGAAATTCAAATCGGGAGCGGGCAATTCGATGCCTCAGCAATTTCACGATGCAGTCAGCGAGATTAAAGCCGAAGCTACAGTCGGGACTTGCGGCGCTGCTTATTTCCGGAAAGAGACAGTCGTAGTGGAGAATATGCGGACCGATCCGTTATGGTCCGGCCATCAGGAACTAGTGGAGCGCTACGGATTGTTTTCAAGCTGGTCGGTACCGATTCTGGACGCCGCTGGGGACGCCATCGGCACATTTGGAATCTACTTCAAGGAAGAGAATGCACTGGCAGCTGCAGATCGGGAGTTCATTGAACAGTTTGCACCGATTGTGTCGCTGACGATCAAGTATTTCCGCCAACAGGAGGAAATGATGCGCTTGGCATTCTTGGACAAAGAATCGGATTTGCCGAACCGCAATTATTTTATGAATGAAACCCAAACGCTGATGGCAGAAAACAAAGAAGGTTTCGTGGCGTTCTTGTCCACTGACGAGTACGTCAAAGTGGTTGACCAATATGGGCATCGGGCGGGCGACGCGCTAATCCGGGAAATCGGCAAGCGGTTCTTGTTGTCGCCATTGCCGATGGATAGTTTGGTGGCGCGTTTCTCAGATTCAACCATTGCCGTTTTCTGCTTGACGCCGCTCGCTAAAGTACCGGATATTCTCAATGTGCTGGCGCAATGCGCTGCCGAGCCCGTGAAAGTACACGATCTGGAATTGTTCCTGACGCTGAAGATGGGAATCGCGATCGTTACCCAAAATCAGCACGATGCCGATGAGTTGATCCGCCATGCGGACAGTGCGCTGTCAAAAGCGAAGCTGAGGGCAGGTGAGTCGATCTGCTATTACGAAAACGAACACGATGAATTCATGATGAGGGATTTGCGGATAGCAAATGAGCTGACAGCCGCTATCAAGCGTGAGGAAATCGATGTGCATCTGCAGCCGAAAGTGGAGTTGGACAGCGGCAAAATCACTGGTTTTGAAGCGCTTGCCCGCTGGTTCTCCGCCGACCTTGGGACGATATCGCCTGAAGTGTTCGTCCCGGTGGCGGAAAAGAGCGGTAAAATTCGTGAGCTGGAACAGCTTGTCATGAAGAAAGTGCTCTTTTGGCTCCAAAAACAGCGGGATCTTGGCATGGAGCTGCGGCAAGTGGCGGTCAATATTTCTACCGATCATTTCTTCCATCATTCTTTCATTCCATACCTTGTGGACATCACGGCCGAATACGATATCGAACCAAGCTTGATCCGGCTTGAAATCACTGAGCGCATCGGCTTTGTTGATATCGAAACAGCTTATAAAGTCTTTAACCGCTTGAAAGCTTTCGGCTTTACAAGCTCCATCGATGATTTTGGAACTGGTTACTCATCGCTGAGTTATCTCCAGAAACTGCCTGTACACGAAATCAAGATCGACCGTTCGTTCATATCAAAAATGCATGAGCCTGCAACGATGGCGATTGTCCGTACAATCATCCAGCTGGCGGAGAATCTCCATATGCTGGCGGTGGCAGAAGGAGTCGAAACGAATGAGCAGCGCGAAATGCTCATCAATCTGGGCTGCCGTGTCGGCCAAGGCTATTATTTCTATCGCCCGATGTCACTCGATGAAGCGAATCTATTGTAAGCCGGAGCATCCATGCTCCGGTTTTTTTGCGATTGTAAAAGGGGCTCTATTGGACAGCAACCCTTTCCGCTGCGGGAGAGGGAAAGTTTTATGGCAGCCTAAAACCCTGAGCCGAAAAAAATCTGAAAAATCTCAATGCGGCAAGCAGTGAGTCGCGGTAAAAAAATTCTGTTATACTAGATAGGATAAAGTTTGAAAAGGAGCTGTTTCGCAGTGGGAAAAGTACATGTATTTGATCATCCGTTAATCCAGCATAAATTGACTTACATCCGTGACAAATCAACGGGCACCAAAGAATTCCGCGAGCTTGTCGATGAAATCGCAACGTTGATGGCCTTTGAAATCACGCGCGATCTTCCATTAGAGGAAATTGAAATCGAGACGCCTGTCCAATTGGCCAAGTCGAATGTATTGTCAGGCAAAAAACTAGGAGTGGTTCCGATTCTCCGCGCCGGCATCGGCATGGTCGATGGAATTTTAAAACTGATCCCAGCAGCGAAAGTGGGGCATATCGGCTTGTACCGTGACCCAGAAACTTTGCAGCCGGTTGAATACTACTTGAAATTGCCTTCCGACGTGCAAGAACGTGAATTCATCGTGGTGGATCCGATGCTCGCTACTGGCGGTTCAGCAGTTGAAGCTGTTAATTCATTGAAAAAACGCGGCGCGAAAAAAATCCGTTTCATGTGCATCATCGCCGCTCCTGAAGGCGTAGAAGCATTGCAGCAAGCACATCCTGATGTCGATATCTACATTGCGGCGCTTGATGAAAAGCTGAACGACCATGGCTATATCGTTCCGGGTCTAGGAGACGCCGGAGACCGTTTATTCGGAACTAAGTAAGCAAGAAAAGCGCAGGTGGCCGTTTTAACCCCGACAAGCGCTGGAGGGTTTGCTGGCAATGGCGTTTTACCATTGTTGGCAAAACCGAAGCGACCTCGAGGGGCTGGCCACCGGAGTCTGGACAATGAAGTGAAAAGGCGGGATAAGCTTGACGAAAAAGTGGAAAGTAATGACGATTTTCGGCACGCGGCCGGAAGCCATCAAGATGGCTCCGCTTGTGCTGGAACTCCAGAAGCATCCTGAAACAATCGAGCCGCTGGTGGCTGTCACTGCGCAGCACCGCGAAATGCTTGACCAAGTCCTGGAGACGTTCAAAATCACGCCGGACTTCGATTTGAACATCATGAAAGACCGCCAGACGCTGAGCGGTGTGACAACCCGTGCACTTGAAGGCTTGGACGGCATCATGAAAGAGGCCAAGCCGGATATCGTGCTTGTCCATGGCGATACCACAACGACTTTTGTCGCCGGGCTTGCGGCATTCTATAACCAGATTGCTGTCGGACACGTCGAAGCCGGACTGCGTACGTTCAATAAGTACTCGCCTTATCCGGAAGAGATGAACCGCCAATTGACTGGTGTCTTAGCGGATATCCATTTCGCGCCGACTGAAAAGTCTGCCGAGAATCTGCGTTCTGAAAACAAAAAAGAAGAAACCATTTACATCACCGGCAATACAGCCATCGATGCGTTGAAAACGACTGTGCGTGATGACTATAGCCATCCGATGCTGGAGAAGATCGGTTCGGACCGGATGATTCTTCTGACAGCCCATCGGCGTGAAAACCTGGGCGAACCGATGCGCAATATGTTCCGGGCCATCAAACGCCTAACAGAAGAACACGACGATATCCAAGTGGTCTATCCGGTTCACCTGAATCCGGCAGTGCGTGAAGTGGCAAACGAAATTTTTGGAGACAACAAGCAGGTTCACTTGATCGAGCCGCTTGAAGTGCTGGACTTCCATAACTTCGCAGCGCGCTCGTTCTTTATTTTGACCGATTCGGGCGGCGTCCAGGAAGAAGCGCCATCGCTCGGCAAGCCGGTTCTGGTGCTGCGCGATACAACGGAGCGTCCGGAAGGCATCGATGCAGGAACGCTTAAGCTCGCCGGAACAAATGAGGAAGATATCTATCGCTTGGCGAAAGAATTGCTGACAGACAAGGCGGCCTATGAAAGCATGTCGCATGCATCCAATCCATACGGAGACGGAAAAGCATCGATGCGGATTGTCGAAGCCCTGCATGCTTATTTCGAAAACAAGCAATAACTAGAAAAGGTTATGGACATTTGTTTTTAAATTTGTCGACAATATGTCAGCCCAGAATCGCTTGTGATGTTTTTCACTTCATCCAATTGACATGAATTTACCCCTAATGTATGCTTACAAAGGGTATGCATGAGAAGGTTTTCATACATAAAGATGTTGTTCTGGAAGCCTGATGCGACTGCTCTTTTTTAAGGGTTTTATGTCAAATCAAAACGAAACTCGAGGGGTTTATCATGCGCCCAACAAAAAGTCCCTTACAAGCGATGGCACTTTACAGCGCCATCCTCTCACAACTTGTCGGGTCCGTGCTCATCGGTCTGTTCACAGGTATGTGGCTCGATGAACAATTCGGAACCGCCCCGCTATTTCTGATCATTTTCCTGCTTGCGGGATTAGCTCTCGGAGTATGGGCAATGCTTCAGACCGTCCGAAAATTCGAATCAGGAGACCAGTAGAAAATGGATGGACTTAGGGAAATTTATGAACGCCTAAAAAAGATGATGTATTTCATTCTGGCAGCTTTCGTTTTAGGCTGGGGATTGACCCCATACCAGGCGATTTTTGCAGGCCTCATCATAGGATCCCTGTTCGGCATTTATAATATGTGGATTTTGGTTCGCCGGATGGAAAAATTCGACCGGGCGGTGGCAGAAGGCTCGAAGGTTCGTTCGCTTGGAACGGCATTACGGTTTGCATCAGGTGTTGCCGCTGTTGCGATAGCAATTCTTTTCGCAGAGCAAGTTCACTTGGTCAGTACGGTAATTGGATTGATGATTCCTTATGTTCTGTTATTGGCGGAACGGATTATCTATCACGTGAAACACCATTAAGAAAAGTGAAAGAGAGGTGAAACTATCGTGGATCACGGCGCTCCAACTCGTGAGATATTCGGCTTATGGTTCAACTTGTCGAATGTTTTGATGCTAATTGTTGCCGCTGTTATCGTTTTCCTCATTGCTTTTATTGCTACACGGAATTTGAAACTGAAGCCTACGGGCATGCAGAACTTCATGGAATGGATCATGGATTTCGTCAAGGGCATCATTAAAAGCAATATGGACTGGAAAACTGGCGGCAGGTTCCATGTGCTGGGAATAACGCTAATCATGTTCATCTTCGTATCGAATATGTTAGGTCTCCCTTTCTCAATCATTGTCAACGGCGATCTTTGGTGGAAATCACCAACAGCTGATCCGATTGTAACAATGACGCTGGCAGCAATGGTTATCATCTTGAGCCATTATTATGGCATCAAGCTGAAAGGGCTGAAAGGGTACGGTGCGGATTACTTCAAACCGATGTCATTCCTTTTCCCGCTTAAGATCATTGAGGAATTCGCAAATACGCTGACACTCGGTCTGCGTCTTTACGGAAACATTTACGCAGGAGAAATTCTTCTTGCATTATTGGCCGGACTCGGCGGAGCAAGTGTATTCGGTTTTGCCGCTGCATTCCTTCCGATGATGGTATGGCAAGGATTCTCGATCTTTATCGGGGCAATCCAAGCATTCATTTTCGTTATGTTAACGATGGTTTATTTATCGCATAAAGTCAGCGAAGACCATTGAGTATAAAACGCTCCTAGCAGAGCAAACAAAAAAACAACTATCCTGAGGAGGAAACATCACAATGACAGGTTCATTAGGTTTATTAGCAGCAGCAATCGCAGTAGGTTTAGCAGCACTAGGTGCAGGTATCGGTAACGGAATGATCGTTTCAAAAACAGTAGAAGGTATCGCTCGCCAGCCAGAAGCTCGTGGCGTTCTACAAACAACTATGTTCATCGGGGTAGCTTTGGTTGAGGCATTGCCGATCATCGCTGTAGTAATCGCGTTCATCGTAATGAACCAATAGTATTAACGAAAAGCGGAAGCGCCCGTGTAGATTCGACGGGCATAAGCCGGACTGGCGAAGCGGCGTTCTTTGCCGCACAGCCGGGCCGGCTTATGACCCTAGAATCTGGGCGCTGCAGCTGGACAACGAAAAGCGGAAGCGCCATTTATGGCGTTTGTGCTCTAGACAATATCAAGCAGAATGGCGGGAATGCTTCGGCATGTTTTTCGCCATTTATGTTTGTATGACCCATTTGATCTTGAAACAACATCTTTGAAATCAATAGATTTTACTAAATAGAAGAATCCGGATTTTAGGCTCTTGAAGGGAGTGAAACAATCGTGTTTTTTGATCACCTTGTACTTGGTGCAACTGGAGAATTTTTGAATGGTGGAGACATCATCGCAACACTTGTGGTCTTTCTAGTATTGCTGTTCTTGCTGAAAAAATTCGCTTGGGGTCCTTTGATGGGCATCATGCAGCAGCGGGAAGATTTGATTGCCAGCGAAATCGAAACGGCTGAAAACAGCCGCCAAGAATCCGCTAAATTGCTTGAAGAACAACGCAGCTTGTTAAAAGAAGCGCGTGTTCAAGCGCAAGAAATCGTAGAAAATGCTAAAAAGCAAGGCGAAGTTTCGCGTCAGGAACTAATCGCGACTGCGCGTGCCGAATCTGGCCGCATGAAAGAATCTGCAGTTCAAGAAATTGCAAACGAACGTGATAAAGCGATGGCAGCAGTGCGCGAAGAAGTTGTCGCATTGTCATTGCTTGCAGCATCTAGAGTTCTTAACAAAGAAATCTCTGAAGAAGACAACCGCCAATTGATTAACGAAACGATTGCGAAGGCAGGCGAAGTGCAATGAGCCAAGCTTCAGAACGCTACGCACTAGCATTGTTCGAAATCGCTAAAAAACACGGCGCTTCAGTGGAAGTGGAAATGGATCTTCGCGAAGTGCAAAAAGCTTTCGTGGCAAATCCAGAACTGCTGGAACTATTAAGTTCCCCGAAACTGGAAGCAACTGAAAAGAAAACCGTTATTTCCAAGCTTTTCGGACAGGCGAATGTATATGTCCTAAACACATTGCAATTGCTTTCTGACCGTAAACGTTTAATTGAAATTTCTCCAATCGTCGACGAATATATCCGTTTGGATAACGCAGACAAAGGAATTGAAGATGCGAAAGTCTACTCGGTAAGCCCATTGACTGACGAGCAGCGCGCATCCATCTCTTCTGTATTTGCGAAAAAAATCGGCAAAGAAGCATTGCGAATTGAAAACATCATTGACCCGTCCCTAATCGGCGGGCTGCGTCTTCAAATCGGAAACCGCATATTCGACAGCTCAGTCAGCGCGAAACTAGAGCGCCTGCAGCGTCAATTGATCGGTTAATCTAAGAAATTAAGAGAGGGTGACATACATGAGCATCAAAGCTGAAGAAATCAGTGTCCTGATTAAACAGCAGATTGAAAATTATCAATCTGAAATGCAAGTTGACGATATTGGTACAGTAATCACAGTCGGTGACGGTATCGCTCGTGTTCATGGCCTCGACAACGTCATGGCTGGAGAACTTGTAGAGTTCTCAACCGGTGTCCTTGGAATGGCGCAAAACTTGGAAGCCAACAATGTTGGTATCATTATCCTTGGCCCATTCGCAGACATTAAAGAAGGCGATGAAGTACGTCGTACTGGCCGCATTATGGAAGTACCGGTAGGATCAGAACTTATCGGGCGCGTAGTAAATCCATTAGGTATGCCTGTTGATGGTCTAGGACCGATCAACACAACAAAATCACGTCCAATCGAAAGCCCTGCACAAGGCGTTATGGCCCGTAAATCGGTTCATGAACCGCTTCAAACAGGCATCAAAGCGATTGATGCATTAGTTCCGATCGGCCGCGGACAGCGCGAATTGATCATCGGTGACCGCCAGACAGGTAAAACGTCTGTAGCAATCGATACAATCTTGAACCAAGCTGACCAAGACATGATCTGTATCTACGTGGCAATCGGACAAAAAGAATCTACAGTACGTAACGTAGTTGAAACGTTCCGCAAAAACGGCGCGTTGGATTATACGATCGTAGTAACGGCTTCGGCTTCACAGCCAGCTCCATTATTGTACCTTGCTCCTTATGCAGGTATCACAATGGCTGAAGAATTCATGTTTGACGGCAAACACGTTTTGATCGTTTATGATGATTTGACGAAACAAGCATCTGCTTACCGCGAACTTTCACTATTGCTTCGCCGTCCACCAGGCCGAGAAGCTTATCCAGGGGATGTCTTCTACTTGCACTCACGGTTGTTGGAGCGTGCTGCGAAACTGAACGAAACATTGGGTTCAGGATCAATCACTGCCCTTCCATTCGTTGAAACACAAGCTGGCGATATTTCCGCTTATATTCCAACAAACGTAATTTCGATCACTGACGGACAAATTCTCCTTCAGTCAGATCTATTCTTCTCTGGTGTTCGTCCAGCGATCAACGCCGGTCTTTCTGTATCACGTGTTGGTGGTTCAGCTCAGATCAAAGCGATGAAAAAAGTTGCTGGTACTTTGCGCCTTGACTTGGCAGCATACCGTGAATTGGAGTCATTCTCCCAATTCGGTTCAGACCTTGATGCAGCGACTGCAGCAAAACTTGAGCGCGGTAAACGCACAGTTGAAGTCTTGAAGCAAGATTTGAACAACCCGATCAAAGTTGAAAAACAAGTTGTTATTTTCTATGCATTGACACGCGGATTCCTTGACGATATTCCAGTTCAAGACATCACTCGTTTCGAAGCGGAATTGACAAGCTGGTTGGATTCGAACCACACTGAAGTTTTGGATACGATTCGCACGACTCAAGGATTGCCTTCTGACGACGCATTTGGCGCAGCGATCAACGATTTCAAACGCACATTCGCAAAATCAGAGTAATTTTCGACCAGTCCGGATACGAACAAAAAATAATAAGGTGGTGAAATACCAGTGGCATCTTTACGCGATATAAAGAACCGAATTACGTCAACCAAGAAAACGAGCCAGATCACCCGCGCTATGCAGATGGTTTCTGCTTCGAAATTGAACCGTGCGGAAGTGAACGCGAAAGCGTTCGTTCCTTACATGGAGAAAATTCAGGACGTTGTCGCATCAATCGCAGCTGGCTCAAACGAGACGCATGCAATGATGATGACACGCCCTGTGCAGAAAACGGCTTACCTTGTGATCACATCGGATCGCGGCTTAGTCGGCGGATATAACAGCAACATCCTTCGGACAGTGATGGCGAGAATCAATGAACGCCATACATCCAATGATGAGTTCGTTATCCTAAGCGTTGGCCGTAAAGGTCGGGATTTCTTCGCTAAGCAGGGAATGACGATTTTGGAAAGTGCAATCGCACTTCCGGATCATCCGACTTTTGCAGACATCAAAGAAATCACGCGCAAAGCTGTTGGTATGTTCTCAGACGGTACGTATGACGAAGTTTATATGTACTACAATCACTTCGCCTCTGCAATTCAGCAAGACGTTACTGAAAAGAAAGTCCTGCCTCTAACGGATATCCAAGCGACTGGAGCAACTGCTTCTTACGAGTTCGATCCATCCGCTGAAGCCATCTTAGAAGTGCTTCTTCCGCAATATGCAGAAAGCTTGATTTTTGGTGCTGTCCTTGACGGCAAGGCAAGTGAACACGCTGCGTCCATGACCGCAATGAAGAGCGCAACCGATAACGCGACTGACTTGATCAATGGATTGACACTTTCATACAACCGTGCGCGCCAAGCTGCGATCACTCAGGAAATCACTGAAATCGTCGGCGGAGCAGCGGCGCTTGAATAGAACTTAAAAAAGCAATTTCTAGAGCGCTTGGGCCGAACCGTCAGGAAAAGCTCAAGTGCGATATTATGAAAAAAAGTAAGACAGGAGGGAACAGCATGAACACAGGACACGTTCTTCAAGTTATGGGACCGGTTGTAGACATTAAGTTTGCCGATGGCCATCTTCCAGCGATCTACAACGCCCTAACAGTATTAATTAATCGTCCAAACCAACCTCAAGTAAAATTGACGTTGGAAGTAGCTCTTCACCTTGGTGACGACACTGTACGTACTATTGCAATGGAGTCTACTGATGGATTGCAACGCGGTTCAGTAGTAACTGATTTGGGCAGCGCTATCACTGTTCCAGTCGGAGATGTAACATTAGGCCGTGTATTCAACGTACTTGGCGAAGTTATCGATTTAGGCGAAGAGATTCCGGCTACAGAAATGCGTAACCCGATTCACCGTTCAGCGCCGACTTTCGAACATCTTTCCACTGAAATCGAAATCCTTGAAACTGGTATCAAAGTTGTTGACTTGCTTGCCCCTTACATCAAAGGCGGTAAAATCGGTCTCTTCGGTGGTGCTGGTGTAGGTAAAACAGTTCTAATCCAGGAATTGATCAACAACATCGCTCAAGAGCACGGCGGACTTTCAGTATTCGCTGGTGTTGGTGAGCGTACACGCGAAGGAAATGACTTATTCCACGAGATGAGCGAATCCGGCGTTATCAAGAAAACGGCAATGGTCTTCGGCCAGATGAATGAGCCGCCTGGCGCACGTATGCGTGTAGCTTTAAGTGGTTTGACTATGGCAGAATATTTCCGTGACGAGCAAGGCGCTGACGTTCTTCTCTTCATCGATAACATTTTCCGTTTCACACAAGCAGGTTCTGAGGTTTCAGCCCTTCTAGGCCGTATGCCATCAGCGGTTGGTTACCAGCCGACACTTGCTACAGAGATGGGTCAATTGCAAGAGCGTATCACAACGACTAGCACAGGTTCAGTAACATCGATCCAAGCGATCTATGTACCAGCCGATGACTATACGGATCCAGCTCCTGCAACAACTTTCGCTCACTTGGATGCAACTACAAACCTTGAGCGTAAACTTTCTGAAATGGGTATCTACCCTGCCGTGGATCCTTTGGCTTCGACTTCTCGCGCATTGTCGCCTGAAATCGTTGGCGAAGAGCATTACGGAGTTTCCCGTGAAGTTCAAGAAACGCTTCAGCGTTACCGTGAGCTTCAAGATATCATTGCAATCCTAGGTATGGATGAGTTGAGCGACGAAGATAAGCTAACGGTTAACCGTGCGCGCCGCGTTCAAAACTTCCTATCTCAGAACTTCCACGTTGCTGAGCAGTTTACGGGCCAAAAAGGTTCGTACGTGCCAGTACAGGAAACGATCAAAGGATTCAGAGAAATTCTTGACGGCAAATACGATCACTTGCCTGAAGACGCATTCCGTTTGGTAGGGCGTATTGAAGAAGTAATCGAAAAAGCCAAAGGCATGGGCGTACAAGTCTAAAACCAGGGACCAGGAGGGAAAAAAATGCAGACCATTAAAGTCAATATTGTCACTCCCGACGGCCCAGTATACGATTCAGAAGTTTCTATGGTAATAGCAGTTACAGCGACAGGCGAGATGGGTATCTTGCCTGGCCACATTCCGACAGTTGCTCCTCTTGGAATCGGCGCAGTCCGATTGAAGAAAGACAACTCGACTGAATTGGCAGCTGTGAGCGGCGGATTCTTAGAAGTTCGCCCTGACAAAGTAACAATTCTTGCACAATCCGCAGAGCTTGCGACAGACATCGATCTGGCGCGTGCACAAGAATCTGCAAAGCGTGCAGAAGCGATGCTTCAGGCGCATAAAGATGAAGTCGACTTTAAACGAGCAGAATTAGCGTTAAAACGTGCGATGAATCGTATCAACGTTTATGAGGGTAATATCTAAAGAAAAGCGTAAGCGACCGTATAGATTCGACGGGCATAAGACGCACTGGCGAAGCGGCATGTTTTCAGCCGCACAGCCAGAGTGGCTTATGACCCTAGAATCTGGTCGCTGAAGCTAGCCAATAAGAAAAGCGGAAACGGCCGTTCATAGCCGCTGATGCTGGACGATAAGAACGAGTGGACAAAAGGGTTTTTGACTTTTGTCCGCTTTTTTTATTAGCAACTTATATTTGTGCAAAGGGGAGATAGAATGGAGACCATGATCGGCCAGCAGGCATTGATTTCGATATTCAGCCATATCTTTTTTTCGGGTGTAGCCTTTTACGCAATGCGGGCAGTAATGTTTGAAAAATGGATACGTAAGGAACACGTGCTGCAAGCGCAAATTTTGTATATCTTTTTAAGCATCTCAATCGGGTTAGCCGTCTCAACCTTCTTTTTAAATATCTCGGTATGGTCAAGGCAATTGCCCTATCTTTTCTAAGTTTGCTTTGCTGCACATGGACAAATGTTCTCATGGCGGCAAAGCAATTTTTTTATTTCCCGGGAAATAAAATAGGGATTTAGGTTTAGTTTTGAATTATAAGGGAAAAATACCATTGTCATGAAAGCGTAAAGATGTTTGTGGAGACGGACAGAAAATTTGTCAGTCCTGCGAAAATTATAGCCATAAAAGATAATTGTTATTAAAAACTTTCCATAGATACTTGTTATTTTAGTAAAATACAGGTATTATAAGAAAGGTTTTGTTTCTAAATTATGACATAGGACTTTAACGTACAGATTGTACATATAGATAAATCACATTATAGATGGAGGGCATATCAGTGGATCAGATTATTGTAAAAGGCGGCCAACAACTTAAAGGGAAAGTACGTGTCGAAGGGGCGAAGAATGCAGTTTTGCCAGTATTGGCAGGATCTTTGCTAGCTTCAAATGGCAAGAGCGTTATCAAAGAAGTTCCAAACTTGGCGGATGTCTACACGATTCAAGAAGTTTTGAGAAGTTTGAACGCGTCTGTTGAATACTTCCCGGAAAAAAATGAAATGGTGATTGATGCATCAAACACCTTATCAAGCGAAGCGCAATTCGAATACGTTCGTAAAATGCGTGCTTCAATTTTGGTTATGGGGCCGTTGCTTGCACGTAATGGATTCGCTCGAGTTGCTCTTCCAGGCGGCTGTGCAATCGGATCACGTCCGATTGAATTGCATTTAAAAGGCTTTGAAGCGATGGGCGCACAAATCACTTTCGGCAATGGTTTCGTGGAAGCGACTGTTAACGGCCGTCTGCGCGGCGCTAAAATCTACCTGGATTTCCCGAGCGTCGGTGCAACTGAAAACATCATGACGGCAGCAGCTTTGGCTGAGGGCATCACGATTATTGAAAACGCGGCTAAAGAACCAGAAATCGTTGATTTGGCAAATTACATCAATGAAATGGGCGGCAAAGTCGTGGGCGCTGGCACAGATACATTGCGCATCGAAGGCGTGGA
Organism: Planococcus sp. APC 3906; assembly: GCF_030407685.1. Classification (NCBI taxonomy): domain Bacteria; kingdom Bacillati; phylum Bacillota; class Bacilli; order Caryophanales; family Caryophanaceae; genus Planococcus; species Planococcus sp. APC 3906. The sequence goes on from NZ_JASDCW010000007.1 coordinate 90,191, forward strand.
AGTATTGAACGGCACTGAGCATTACATTATTCCTGACCGTGTAGAAGCTGGCACGTTCATGGTGGCTGCCGCTATCACAGAAGGCGACGTCATTATTGAAAATGCAGTTCCTGAACACATGGCGGCCTTAATCTCCAAATTGGAGGAAATGGGCGTTGATGTAAAAGAAGAAGAAGAAGGTTTGCGCATCCGCTCAAATCGTCCGCTTCGTTCAATCGATATTAAGACAATGCCTCACCCGGGATTCCCGACAGACATGCAGTCTCAGATGATGTCATTGATGTTGACTGCTCAGGGCAGCGGCATCTTGACAGAGACCGTTTTCGAAAACCGCTTTATGCACGTTGAAGAATTCCGCCGCATGAACGCGTCTGTTAAAATTGAAGGGCGTTCAGTGATCATGGAAGGGCCTTCTAAGCTTCAAGGAGCAGAAGTGTCTGCAACTGACTTAAGAGCAGCAGCAGCGCTTATATTGGCAGGATTGGCTGCTGAGGGCATCACTCGCGTTAACGAATTGTATCATTTGGATCGCGGCTACGTGAATTTCCATAAAAAATTAGCTGCTTTAGGTGCTGACATCGAACGAGTTACGACTGTGGAAACAGAAGTAAAAGAAGAGCAAATGGCCTAATATCATTTATATTTCAAGTCTGCCGGTTATTTGCCGGCAGGCTTTTTATATGCCATAAAGCTTTTTTCAACTGACGCAAAATATTATGCCAATAAACTAAAAGCATCAGCAGATGAATTGAGAAATGAGAACAACTCCTCTCAAAAGAGGACTATATTCCTTGGAAATTCTTTTTCTTTTATCTCTTACCTATGATAAAATGTTCAGTTAGGAGAGTCTTTTTCAGGCTCAATAATTGCTGTGCTAGATTTGGAAGGGGAAACGGTTTAAATGTTTTCAAAAGATATAGGAATAGACCTTGGGACGGCTAACGTCCTGATCCATGTGAAAGGCAAAGGCATCGTCTTAAATGAGCCATCAGTTGTAGCTCTGGACCGCAAAACAAATCAAGTGATTGCAGTAGGGGAAGCGGCACGCAAAATGATCGGCCGCACACCTGAACACATCGTCGCTGTACGTCCATTGAAAGATGGCGTTATTGCGGACTTCGATGTCACAGAAATCATGCTGAAATATTTTCTTAACCGCTTGAAGGTAAAAGGCTTTATGACGAAGCCGAGAATCTTGATCTGCTGTCCGACTAACGTAACAAGTGTCGAGCAAAAAGCGATCCGGGAAGCTGCCGAAAAATCAGGCGGCAAAAAAGTCTATCTGGAAGAAGAACCGAAAGTCGCGGCGATTGGCGCGGGCATGAACATTTACCAGCCAAGCGGCAATATGGTCATCGATATCGGCGGCGGCACAACAGATGTAGCCGTGCTCTCGATGGGCGACATCGTCACGAGCGAATCGATCAAAGTTGCGGGAGATGTATTCGATAACGATATTCTTCAATACATTAAACGCGAATACAAATTATTGATTGGTGAACGCACTTCGGAAAATATAAAGCTTCAGATTGGTTCGGTTCTAGCAGGCAACCGCAAAGAGGAAATGGAAGTGCGCGGGCGCGATATGGTAACAGGGTTGCCGCGCGTCATTACAATCCATTCTTCTGAAATAGAAGGGGCGCTAAAAGATTCGATTGCCATGATCGTGGCAGCAGCAAGAAATGTGCTGGAGAAAACACCGCCGGAACTGTCTGCAGACATCATTGACCGCGGCATTATTTTGACAGGCGGCGGTGCGATGCTGCATGGCATGGAGAAATTATTGGCTGAAGAGTTGAAAGTGCCTGTAACTGTATCGGAAACCCCAATGGATTGCGTGGCATTAGGTACCGGCATTATGCTGGACAATATGGGCCGGTTGTCGAAACGCCGTTAAGTGGATTGCTGGAAGCTAGGCTGTATGCAGGGTTTATGACGAATGGCATATGGCAAATCCGCATATTTTTAGTATAATGACAACTAATGCAGATGCGCGTGGAAAATATACATAACAGTAGAATTTCGGCGACAAACTGCCCAAGCTTAACGGGCGTATGCATCAATGGAAAGGTTGACTGAATGAATGGCTGAAACAAATAAGAAAATTCCTCTTCATAAAGAAACTAGAAAAGCTCCGGAACGAGATGCAGCTGTGGCCAAAAAGGAAGCGAAAAAGACTCGGTGGGTGCAAATTCGGATGTTTCCAATTTGGCTCCGCATCATTATCGTATTGGTGCTAATCGTTATTGCCGCTGCGCTGGGATCAATGATCGGTTATGGCGTTATCGGAGACGGCAACGCGAAAGATGCACTGAAATGGGAAACGTGGCAGCATATTATCGATATCATGAGCGGGAAGAAATAATTTCCGCTCTTGTTTTTTAGCCGCAAGGATAAGTTGAAGGCTGCGGGCGGCGAACTTATGCCACAGCCGATTTCAACTGCAAAAGAATTCAAAGGGGTTGGAACCATGTTGACAGTAGAACAGATTCAGGCAATCTTGCCGCACCGCTATCCATTTCTAATGGTGGATCGCATTTTGGAAATCGAAGCGGGAAAAAGAGCGGTCGGACTTAAAAATGTAACGGCAAACGAAGAGTTTTTTAACGGCCATTTCCCGGGTTATCCGGTTATGCCAGGCGTATTGATCGTTGAAGCATTAGCACAGGTCGGCGCAACAGCGGTTCTTCAGCTTGATGCAAACAAAGGGCGGCTGGCGTTCTTCACGGGCATCGACAATTGCCGGTTCAAGCGCCAAGTTGTACCTGGCGATCAATTGAAGCTTGAAGTGGAATTGACAAAATTGCGCGGTTCAATGGGCAAAGGTCATGCCATTGCCACCGTTGACGGCGAACTTGTCTGCGAATGCGATATCCTATTCGCACTAGGACCGGTTGCAGAAGCAAAATGAAAAAGAAAAAAAGCTGGAATCCGGGGAATGTCCCTGGATTCCAGCTTTTTTATTGTTTAGCTTCGTCTTTTCTCAAACCTGGCCGTTTGCGCATATCGTGTTCGAAACGCTCGAGCAATTCTTCGCCTTCAAGACCGTCTTCGAGCAACTCTGATAGAAGCGTTTCAGCGTACTTGCGGCGCGCACGTTTCAGGGTGCCTTTCAACAGCACGGAAATTTGATCTCCGATGACTTTCACGCCATAGATGGCAACTTCGAATGTGGCCGGTTCATTTTCCGGGTAGGAGATGACCACTTTGACATCGTAGATATGGCCGGTTTCCATCATTCTTTTGAATGTCTCCAAATAGCGGATGTCCATCAGCATTTCCAACACCCACGAACGGTGGCTATTTTCCTGATTGATGATGATCCCATCTTCCAGTGGATAATCTGTCACTACATCATTTTCGACTACTCCGAGCGATAGCATTTTAAATGTTTTCACGAATCTCACTCCAAACATCACTTTTTTCCAGTATATCACAGCCATTATTTTTCAGTGCAAACACCAGAAATTTCATGGCCAATATGCAAAATCCGACATTTTAATAAAGGGACAAATTAGGGTTTTTCCCGTTAATTCTAGTGAAAATAAACAACGAATTTTTTTTGCGGGCAGCCAAAAATAAAATATTGAGCCCTGATAACCCCCAAATTCCATTTTTGCCCTTTTGCGCAATATTCGCTGTTCGATCTATGATTTGGGTAATCCAAAGGAGGTGAATACATGAACCAAGTCGGTATTGTAGGGCGTTTAACAAAAGATCCGGTGATGCGTGAATTGCCTGAAGGGCGCGTACATACGTCATTCGTCGTGGCGGTTTCCCGGAATTACAAAAATCAGAAAGGAGAAGTGGAAACGGATTTTGTGCTGTGTTCCTCATGGGGGCGGCCAGCGCTCAATATCCACAAATACTGCCATAAAGGTGCGCTCGTTGCGGTGAGCGGCAGGCTGCAATCCCGCTTTTACGACAAAGAAGACGGTACACGCGTCTACGTCACAGAAATACTGGGAGACCAGATCCGGTTCCTCGACAAAAAGAAGGAGAAAGCGGAAGCCGTCCAAGGGGAGCCTGAATCTGCTGCAGATTTTGACTTTCCGCCGCCAGCGACGGATAAAGTGACCGTATAACATGAAAAGGGAGGCACTTAGCGATGCAGAAAGACGTGCAATTGCAACTGGAAGTGCATATGGAGCAATTGATCAGGCTGACTGCCTTGCTTCATCAGCGATTGAGCGAGGCGGAACGGGAACTAAGTGAAATGAAAGCGATCTTCCGTTCCGCTGAAAAAGGGTGAAGGTTTTTCCGTCTAAAAGGAAATTCGGCCAGGTGGGGGCCTGGCCGAATCATTTTAAAGATTATAAGTGAACAATTCCTTCAGTTCGTTGTCAGACAGCTCAGTCATCCATTGGCTGGACTGGATAAACTGTTCCGACATCGATTGTTTTTGTGTCAGAAGTGAATCGATTTTTTCCTCGATGGTCCCGATCGTCACAAATTTATGGACGTGCACGAATTGCGTTTGCCCGATGCGATATGCCCGGTCAGTTGCCTGATTTTCAACAGCTGGATTCCACCATCTATCCGCGTGGAGAACATGCGTGGCGGCGGTCAAGTTAAGGCCTGTACCACCCGCTTTCAATGACAAGATGAAGATCGGGAATTTGCCTGCTTGGAAAGCAGCCACCAGCGAATCGCGCTGATTTTTTGGCATGCTGCCAGTCAAGAACGGCACTTCATGGCCATAAAGTTCATTGATGGCCTGCTGCAAAAGGTGTCCCATGCCGATATATTGAGTGAAGATCAAACATTGTTCCCCGCGTTCCGCAATTTCCCCGGCGAGAGTCACTATGCGCTCCAGCTTCTGTGAACGAGGCAGAATTTCATCCGCGGTAGTATACGGCTCTTTCAAGTATAAAGACGGATGATTACATAATTGCTTCAATTTGCTAAGCATTTTCAGCACAAGCCCTTTTTTCTCGAAGCCTGTGAGCGTCTCCATTTTCTGCACCGTATCCTGTACAAGCCCTTCATAAAGCGCGGCTTGCTCAGGCGTAAGCGGACAATACTCCAATTGCTCCAGTTTTTCTGGAAGGTTCAACTGCAGATCCGGATCTTTTTTGGTGCGGCGCAGCAGGAATGGCTGAATTCGCTGGCGCAATTTTTCTTTATGCTCTTCGGAATCATCCCGTTCAATCGGAATCATGAAGTTTTCCTGGAATTGCTTGATCCGGTAAAGGTAGCCTTTATTGATAAAGTCAAAAATCGACCATAGCTCAGACAAGCGGTTTTCAATCGGCGTCCCAGTCAAAGCGATGTGGTGGCCGCCTTTGAATTTACGGATTGTGCGCGATTGTTTCGTGTACATATTCTTGATGTTCTGCGCTTCATCAAGCGTGATGCTCGTCCAATTGATGGCTTGGATTTCTTCCGCGTCGGACGAAGCGATGCCGTAAGTCGATAACAAGACATCAGGGCGCTCGCTTGCCAGATAGTTCGTGAATTGCTCGCCTTTCGGGCGTGAACTGCCGTAATGCATACCCACTTTCAAGTCAGGTGCAAAACGTTCAAGCTCTTTCTGCCAGTTGCCGAGTACCGAAGTCGGGCAGATGATCAGCGAGGGCTGTCCAGGGTTCTTGCTGTGGACATGCAGCAAATACGCAATCAGCTGAACCGTTTTGCCAAGGCCCATATCGTCAGCCAAGCACAGGCCGAAGCCTTCTTCGCGCATGAAAACCAAGTAATCGAAACCGGTCTTCTGGTAAGGGCGGAGCGTAGTATGGAGATTGGCCGGAACCGGAGTCGGCGGCAAGTCGCGCTTATCCAGCAGTTTATCGAGCAATGTTCGAAGCGACTTGTTCAAGTGATATTCGACAAGCGGATCGTCTTCTTCGATGTTTTCTTCCAGCATGATTTCAGGGACGTTCTGGAACAGCATGTCTTTTATGGTCCAATCCGCGTCCTCCGCTTTTTCGATCATTTTTCGGAGCTGCATGAGCAAGGCGGAGTCGACGCGCACCCATTCGTTCCCGATGCGGATGAACTCCTTGTTCTCGGAGACGAGCTGGTTAAAGTCCTGCATGCTGAGCTCATGGCCATTCAATGAAAACTGCCAGTCAAAACGGATGATCTGGTCGAGCCCGACAACCGATGCTTTCTTGATCGGCGAATGGACATTTGCTTTCACGCGTACTTTGGATTCCTGGACTGCTTTCAGCCATGACGGAATCGAAACTTCGATGCCGAACGATTGCAGAATCTCTGCATCGTTGCGCAAAAAGTCGAGCACTTGCGCATCCGTCCAGTCGGCCTGGTAAAACCGGTCGCTTTCAAAGGATTCAACGGCGGGGCAGAGGCTTAGGAGCAGCGACTGCCTTTCCTGGATTTCGCTTGCATGGACGCGCCATTTTTCAGGCAGCACTTTTTCGAACGGTTCGTTCATGCGGCGCTTCGAAGGGGACCAATAAACGGAGCCGCGTTTCGTCCGCAATACGACTTTAAAGGACCAGAATGCGTCTTCGTCAGGTTCGCTCAATTGAGCAGCCAGCACATAATCGTCGGCAGCCGGCAATCCATCCCAGCCGACTTGCTGCACGAAATGGCTGATGAACGGCAGTTGGGCCGGCGACAAGCCTTTTTGGCGCAGCTGATGGCGGATGGTATCCGCTAGGAACGACTGAATTTCCGCGTCGCCGTATGAATCTCGGATGACGATGTCATCGCCATCGGCTTCGACGTGATTCCATAATTCAGGATCGTTCAGCGAATCGGATACGCGTGAAGCTAGGCTGAGCCAAGTATCATCTGCAGGGCTTTGCCCGAGAAACGTTACGTAATGGTGAGGTTTCTGCTGAAATAAGCGCACGAAATCTGCTGGTGTCAGGAGCAAGTCCAGCCCGTCGATGCGTGAAGCCAATCCGTAAAAACTCGCTTTGTCTAAAAAATAGAGATACGGTTTCCAGATTTCAGGAGGAATGCGGTTCCCCGCTTCGTTGGTAGCCTGAATGCGGAACTCTTCAGCGCGGCTGATCTTTAAATAATAGGTTTTGCTTCCTTCTGTCTGAAACTGATTCATAGAAGATGTCCTTTCTCGATCTCTTCCTGCAGTGCCCGCAGGCGCTTGTTCTGTGTACGCACTTCGGTCATGTAGGCGTTCCAGAATTCCAGTTGACCGCTTTTCTTGCAGGCGGCTTTCATCTTTTTCCAAATCCGCACCGCTTGCTTATAGCCGGGGCGGTTGCGCTCTTCCAGAAAGTCCATCGCAAACCGGTGGTATAGCGGAAGAACAAAATCAGGTGCGGCGTCTTGCACGTTTTTCAAGCCGCATTCCTCGACGAAATAAAGCGGCGAATTATGGAGATGATGAAGCTCTGCCCATTGTTTATAAAATTGTTTTTCAATCAAGTAAGTCGAATACGCTGGCAATCCGTAATGGCCGAATTGCTTGAACAAATCTTCCCAATCCGCTTCGCTCAGATCAATCTGCGAAAATAGGCGGCTTAATATCCGCACATATTGGTGGCGGTACTGGGTATAGAGTCCTTCGAACAAAAAGGTTTTTACATGCGGTTTGATCGCCATTAAAATAGCGGTCAGCGCTTGTTGATGCTGCTCAGTCTCCGCTTGGATCGCAAGCTGCACCCAATCTGCAGTCTCGCCTGGTGCGATTTTTTGGACAACCACGCCATCGCCGGACAAGATCGCGAAAAATGCGGCGATGCGGTGGTCCGGCTTCGCCAAAGCAGCTGCTTCGCTGCTGCGCAATTTATTCGAAATGAACAATGTCGTCCAGAACAGCCGGTAGACCGTGAAACGTTGTGAAAACGACCCGTTTTTTGTTTCTATGAATGCACGGACCAGCTTTCTTAAGTGGTCCAAAAAGGCATCCGCTTCAAATGTCCGGTGCTGTACACGCAATTGTTCAAGCAAATCGCGCAATGCATGCAATTCGTCCTCGAACCAGGTTTTGAAAAACGAATGATGCACTTCCTCGGTGCCCGCGATAAACGTATCCCAAACTTCCATCAAGGAAATCAAATGGGCATACGTGCGGTAAAATACTTTCCATTCCCGTTCAAGAGGCACAAACGACAAGGCATTTTTCAAGCGGCCTTCGAACATTTGCTCAAAATAAAAGTAATTGCGGGTTGTGTAGTCAGGTATCGGATCGCGCCAAACGCTTTTGATGATTTGGGTCCATTGCTCGGGTGAGCGTTTTTCCGCCATCATTTTCAGCTGGCTGCTCGGCTGTGCCCGCCAAGCGGCAACCCATTCCGATAATGAGCCGACTTTCTGGTACAGTGAAAAAATCACCGCAAGCCTGTGGCGGCACATATCGGGCTGTGGGCATGCGCAGACGGCGTTCATTTTATCGAAGTTCAAGACGACCTTGACGGTATGGGCGTCCTTGACAATCGCTTCAAGCAAAAGCCGTTCTTCATTGAATGACAGTATCTGTACGCCGTCGTGGCGCACTAAAAAGACTGCTTTTCGAACCATTTCCTCATCCATTTCCCGTGATGGAGTGAGTGATTTTTCGATAGCAGCCATATAATTGTAGATCGTATCATCGAATCGTTTTGCCAGGGATTGAACCGTAGCCATATGCATCGCTCCAAAATAAAAACTTTCCTTCTATTATACGGCTTTAAAATGGCGGCGTAAACGATGAAGACCAAGTATTGCCCAGCGGCGCTTAGGAAAAGATACGAAATGTGCTGTGCTTTTCAGCGTGCGCAGGGCTGAGAGAGAATCTGAAGCAATAAAAATAATAAAAAATTTTCATGGATTGTAAGCGATTTGGAATCATTTAGAAGAAAAAGTCCTATAAAAAATCGTTTGAGGAGGCACATCATGGTCCAATCAATCATATTGGAGATTCCGGAACTCGGTTATTTATTGAAGCAGGAAAGCATTATGGAGTGGCAAGTTTACGGGACGGCGAGATCGGGCAATTATGAAAAAATTTGCTGGCACATTGTTTCTTCAGGCAGCAAAGTGATCTTAAAGAGTGAAGAAACACCTGAGGGGACGCGGAAATCAGCGGAAATTGATTTCGCAGCGAGCCGCATTGTGCTCCATAAAGGAGAGTTGAGCGACGGTGAATTCACGAAATTCCTGCAATTTCTGCTTGAAAAAATGGTTCTCAGTACGGCATCAGGAGAAATGAACTTTATCGTTTCATCCAAAAAAAGGGTTGAAAAACCTTTGGCATAAGGTGATAATCCTTGTGCTTTTTTATATCCAAAATGAGAAATTTATGATATCATAATTGTAGTAAGAATTTTCAAACTCTTTAACCAAAAGGGGGGAGTGACATGCTGCAGGTTAAATTGATGAAACCTTTTTATACAAAGAAAGAAGGCCATTTGGTTAAGTTTGTGTTCGCCTATCAATACTTTTCAATCTTGAAAGATGACGAATTGTTCCACTTTATACCGGTAGAAGGAAAAGAAATCATCGTCAATTTAAATACCCTCCAAGTGGAAAATCTATCCGAAGTGTTCGTTTTCCAAAAAGGCAATAGATTTATACGCTTGCCGTTATACCAGCTATTGCTGGTTTCGGATATCCATACACATTTACAGGCAATCCTGCAAGAAGAGAGAGCGGGGCTGCACGGAGTGAATGATCAAGCTAGGGAAGAAGCGCAGGAAGCGATTCAGTTTCTGGAAAAAGAGAATTTTGACCGGATGATTGACTATGCTCTAGCGACCCATGACGAAGCAATGTTCTTTAGGTTACTGGAACAGCAATTGCTTGAACGCCAGATGCTTGAAAAACAGGAAAATGGAGGTTTTTAAAAGTGAAAGCAGCCAATGGATAAACGCCTGTCCGCACCCAGAACAAAGGACAGGCGTTTTTGTGTGCCCAAAAACGCATGAAAGCCCTTTTCCGTTGTGTGCGGAAAAGGGCTTATAAGAGCTGCAGTAAATTCAGTTTACAGCAAAGTGACATAATTGATAACAAACATGACAATTGCAGAACCGCCAACCCCTAATGCTAAATCTTCCCAACCCAATTCTAGTACTTTGTCAAAATTCATCTCAATCCGCCCCTTTTGAATGCCTATTTGTCTGATAAAAGATTCCTAAGTGATGTAATCACATTTTTCAGATATCTTTTTGACTTATTTTTATTATAATGGAGCGTTAATTTGATACAATGGACCAAAATAACTAAATATTCAAAAATAAAACAATTTTCTATAGAAATGTAAATTTGAAAGCTATTTTAAAAGATGAAGCACTGATTGAAATGTCGCCTTTCACTTGATACAGTAAATAGAAGGAAGTTTCCGACAATTCAAGGTGAGAGGATGCTGCAGAGTGAAGTTTTATTTGTCGATGGATATGGAAGGTGTGACGGCATTGCCGGATTATACATATGTAGACTCAGCTGAACACAATTATGAACGCGGACGCCGATTGATGACAAAGGATGCCAACGCCGTGATCTCAAGTGCATTCGATCATGGAGCGCAAGAATTCGTCGTAAATGACAGCCATTCAAAGATGAATAACTTGATTGCAGAAGATCTCCATGAAGACGCGCTGCTGATTACGGGCGGGGTGAAGGCTTTTTCGATGGTGGAAGGGCTGGATGCATCTTACGATGGTGCCTTTTTTGCAGGCTACCACGCGAGGGCGGGGCAAAAAGGCGTGATGTCGCATGCAATGATTTTCGGTGTGCGGTCGATGTGGATCAATGAAACCGAAATTGGCGAGTTGGGCTTGAACGCCTATGTTGCCGGATATTTCGGTGTGCCGGTCCTTATGGTAGCGGGAGATGATTGTGCCTGTCGTGAGGCGGAAGCGTTAATTCCAAACGTCATTACGGCGGCAGTGAAAGAATCCATTACGCGTTCAGCCGTCAAGACGCTGCATCCGAAAAAAGCGCAAGAGTTGCTGGCGCGACAAACGGCAGCGGCTATAGAAAATCGCCGCAATGTCAAACCGCTTGTACCTCCGGAAAAACCGCTGCTGAGAATCGAATTCACGAATTATGGCGAAGCGGAGCTGGCGGCGATGATGCCGGGCTGTGAGATTGAGGATGGGACGACCATTGTCCGTTTTCAAGCAAAGGACATTTTAGAAGCTTACCGGGCGATGCTCGTCATGGTGGAACTCGCGATGCAAGCCAAATTTTGCTGAAAACGGTATGCTAGATAAGTACATAACTGAAAATGGGAGTGGATTTATTTGCGTATAACGCCAAAACGGCTGCAAAAAGGCGACACGATCGGCATCATTTCGCCTTCGAGCCCGCCGAACTTAGACAATTTGAAGAAAGCTTTGCCATTCATAGAGGAATTGGGGCTCAATATCAAAATGGGCAAGTCCGTGGAAGCGAAACGCGGCCACCTTGCAGGAGACGACGATGCGCGCCTTGCTGATTTGCATGAGATGTTCGAAGATCCGAACATTGCCGGCATCATTTGCGCGGGTGGCGGTTACGGAGCGGCGCGCTATACAGACCGCATCGATTTCGCGATGATCAAAGAAAACCCGAAAGTATTCTGGGGCTATTCGGATATAACATTTTTACATACAGCGATTGGACAATATGCGGACCTCGTGACCTTCCATGGCCCAATGCTTGCGTCGGATGTTGGCAAGGATGAATTCCACGAACGCAGCGGCCGGATGTTCGGCCAGTTATTCGGTCCGTTCGAGCTGCATTACACGGAAGAAGTCGCGCCGCTTGAAACGCTGGTGGGCGGCCAGGCTGAAGGGGAATTGGTCGGCGGCAATCTGTCGTTAATCAGAAGTTCGATTGGTACCAAATTCGAACTCGATACGAAAGGCAAGATTTTATTGATCGAAGACATTGACGAAGAGCCTTACCAGGTCGATGAAATGCTGAACCATTTGAAGATGGCCCGCAAGTTTGAAGAAGTGGCTGGCATCGTCATCGGCGATTTTAAAAACGCAGATCCGAAAAAGCCAGAGCGTTCGTTGAGCTTGGATGAGGTGTTCGCGGATTATTTCAAAGACTTGAAAGTGCCGGTAGTCAAAGGCTTTAAGATCGGCCATTGCGAACCGCATTTCTCTGTGCCACTCGGTGCGAAAGCACGGCTTGACGGAGATGCACGAACGCTCACGGTATTGCCAGGCGTAGAATAAACGATGAAGGACGGAGGAGAAAGATGCTGCAGACAGAATCGACAAGGTGGGTATGCACTGTGCCCGTTGCGACCGTATGGACGGCGCCGGAGAAAATCCGCGCAGCAGATGCGGAAGGCTTAGGGAAAACGCCCAATATCAATAAATGGATCAATACCATGACAGCAGAAGAAAGCCGTGACATGGTCGACAGCAACCGCGTCCAGTCGCAGCTCCTTTTCGGGGAACCGGTAATGATTGATGAAGTGGCGGATGGCTGGGCGAAAATCGCGGCTATCTGGCAGCCATCGCAAAAAGACGAGCGCGGCTACCCGGGCTGGGTGCCCATTGACCAACTGAAAGAAGTCGAAGCACTCGACGAACTCGGATATGCCCGCGTCGTTTCCCAAATGGCGCAATTATGGACCGAAGATTTCAAACCACTCCTCGTCGTGCCATTCAATACGATGCTGCCGGTCAAGGAATTGGGGGAATTCATCCGCGTGCAGACGCCACTTGGCGACGCCTTCATCATGGCCAAGCAAGCGGAAGTCGCCCGCGGCTTCGACCAAGTAGAAAAAGGCACCGGCGTGGACGTCGCAAACCTGGCTGCAACATTTTTGCAATTGCCGTATTTCTGGGGCGGCATGTCGAGCTACGGCTTTGACTGCTCCGGGCTCAGCTACAATATGCTGAAAGCGAACGGCGTAATCATTCCGCGCGATGCGAAAGACCAAGCAGCGGAAGGCCATGAAATCAATAAAGACAGCCAACAAGACTGGCACATCGGCGATCTTTTGTTCTTCGCATACGAAGAAGGCAAAGGCCGGCTCCACCACGTCGGCATCTATTACGGCAACGGCTTGATGATCCATTCACCGACGCCGGGCAAAGCCATTGAAATCATCGAACTCGCCGGCACCGTGCACGAAAAAGAACTATGCGCAGTGCGCCGTTTTGTCGAAAATGAAGGCGCTGAAGAATAACTGAGTATGCAGAACTTCAGTTTTTAAAGTTAATATTCCATAGATGTCTCCGCTTTTTTTCTACATCTCTGGATATTGAAAAGAAGATGCAGAATGTATATCTTACTGTTCTTCGGTAAAAGAAATGATTTTCTATATTAAGAAATACCTTTGAATGAAGCGGAAGACGGCGACTCCAGCGGGACTAGCCTGAGCTGAAGGCCCCGCAGGAGCGCAGCGACGAGGAGACTGAAGCCAGGCCCGCGGAAAGCGTCCGTCTGAAGCGAAATGAAAAGTCTATCACAGTTCCTTCCAACCTCTTTAAAACGTGAAATTCTGTCGCTTTTATGTTATAATTACTAGATATTGTTTCTATAAACAGAGAGGCGTGGATGACGATGGCATTTCAACCGCATGAAAAAGAAGTATCGGAATTTGTAGCAGCCCGTAGAATTGGCGAATGGATTTCTTTCACACGCAATGGCGTGGAAGTTAATGGAACCATTTTTAAAATTATGGACAACTCGGTGATTGTTGAAATTTCACCAGAAGACGCTAAAGAAATTGGTGCGGCATCAAACATGACCGTAATCTCCCATAAGAAATACAAAATCGTTTAAATCCCGCAGCAAGGCGGGAATCAGGCCGCAGGCAAACTCGCAAGATTCGAGTTGCCTGCGGTTTTTTATTGGCCGAAAGGCAGTGATTTGAAAGTTCTGGCATTATTAAAGTTTCAAAGCATCGGCTTTTTTGGTAAAATAAAGAAAGCAAAACCACTACTGGCGTTGAAAGGAATCCCACAGCATGATATTTGATTTTAGATTCTGGCATTATTTCGTCCGACAGGGTGAATTGATACATAACTTACAAAATGGCGAAATGCGCCAATTCAATAAACGCCTGGGCTGGATCATTGCATTCGGCATACTGGTTTTTGCGCTGCGTGAAATCTGGGGCATGAACACAGCCTCGCTGACGCCTTATTTGGCGCAGGGCCAATGGGCGGAATACACATTAGCGCGCTGGGCTTCACTCGCCGGCACGTTGATCTGGGCCGGTATCTATTTGGCATTCCATTCATATGGAACCGCTTTTTTGTTCTGGAAATTCCTGAAAATGCCGTGGCGCGCGGTAATCGTCATGCAGACCTACGTGCTGGGATTGCTGGTCGTTGAAAAAACGCTGACGTTCCTGATTTTTGCGCTGGCCGGCTACACGATGCCGGTGTCGCTGTTCTCGTTCGGACCGCTGGCTGCCACGTTTATCGGCATCCCGTTCCTCATCTACTTCTTTAACCAATTGACGCTATTCACATCTTTGATCATCGCGGTCCAATACCGCTATATCCGTAGTTTTACAGCGTATTCACCGAAACTGATTTTATTGCTGCTAATCGTACTGCACGTCGTCGTGGCGCTGGCAGTCGCCTCTTTGAGCTTTGTACCGCTCGGCGAAATGCTCAGCGATTTCACGAGAGGGGGTCCTTCTGTTGAATAAATTCTTTTTCATCGGACTCTCCATAGCAGTGACGGCATTCTTAACAGCTAACGCATTGTTATTATTCGGAGAAAAAAGCATCATTTCAAAAAATGTCTATGTCAGCGAGTACGAGCAGGCGTATACAGACGATTACGAAGAAAATCTGCCGAAAGAAGCAGTGGCGGCACCGCTTTCCACTGTCCAGATTTACGTCCAGGATTCACAGGCCATCGAACAATGGCTCGTTGAAGAAGGGGATGTTGTGCAGGCAGGTTCTGAGCTTGCAGCCCTGAACGAAGCGGAGTCGGAAGACCAGCGCGCGGTCTGGGAATCTGAAAAAAGCGCTTTGGAATCCGAAAAAGGGGAAGTGCAAAGTTCGTTGCAGGCTCTTGAATCGGCGCGCTCGTCCAATAGCGGCGCAGAATCACGCAGCGATTCCGACCGTTCCAGCGATACGGACGACGACGGCAACACGGTCAACTTCAACGTCGATTTGAATGTCGGCGTCGAAGTGCCGCAGGACGGCTCTTACGCAGCTGGAATCGCCCAGGCGGAACAGCGCTTGGCAGCGATCGATTCGCAGCTGGCGGTTGTCAACGCGCAATTGAACCAAAGTGCGTCAACCCCGGCGTTGATCAGCCCAGCGGAAGGCACCATCGCAAAAATCAACCGCACGGAAGAACCGCTCAGTGTGGAAATCTACTCGCCTGAAAAAACATTCGTGACTTATCTCTTGGAAGACGAATGGCATGAAGTTGCGGCAGATGACCGGGTTATGGTCCAAGCGGAGGGCTTGGGGCAAGCTGTTCCAGGCACCATTTTAAGTGTAGACGCAATTCCGGCGGAACCTTCGAAATGGCTGGAAGCCTATAAGGGGCTTGATCCAATTGAACAAGCCAATCCGATTGCCTTTTATAAAGTTCAGATTGGCATCGGGCCTGAAGTCGAAGCGGCATTGCCGCTCGGCAGCAGCGCAAATGCTGAAATCATCATCAATGAAGCCATAGACGTAGTGGCATTGCCGGAACCGTGGATTTTTGATCGCTACGACACGAGCGGTTCGGCTTATGTCTTGTCGAAAACCGGGAAAGCCGCGCTTTCTCCAGTGATCGTCGGATTTGATGTCGGCGGCAAGGCAGTGTTGAACGATGGCATTGAGTCGGGTTCGATTGTCTTGAATGAACGAAAACTGAGGGAGTTCCAAAAAGCCCCGCGCATCTTCGTGCCGTTCCCAAGCAAACAGCCTGACTATGAATTTGCAAAAGCGACCAATTGGCGCAAGTATGTCGAATATTTATTGGCACGGTAATCCCACCCGGAAGCGGCCGCTTCCGGGTTTTTCAATGCCTTGAAAGTGGGTGACAGCGGCGTGTGCAATTGGTACGATGGAGTCATTGGCAGGTTTTAGGAAATGGAGTGGGAAAAATGAAAGAGACGGACTGGCGTTTTAAAGTGGCTAACCGTGAGGCATTGATTGGGGTGGGGCTCGCCATCTTCAATTTCATCTGGTGGTTCGGCTTTGCGTACGGGCTGGGCTCGCGCCCGGTGGAGGAATATACATATATTCTCGGCTTGCCGGACTGGTTTTTCTATAGCTGCGTCGTTGGCTTCCTTTTGATGGTTGTACTGGTCATCGTCGTTGTGAAATTTTTCTTTGTGGAAGTGCCGTTTGATGAAGAGGAGGATGTCCGATGAATTTTGCAGTCCTTACTCCGATGCTGGTGTTTTTGGTCGTGATTTTTGCGATCGGCTATTGGTCGAGCAAAAAGCTGGCGACAAGCACCAACTTTATCAGCGATTATTTCCTTGGCGGCCGTGAATTGGGCGGCTTTGTCCTGGCGATGACAATGGTCGCGACCTATGGCAGTGCGTCAAGCTTTCTCGGCGGCCCTGGCACAGCTTACACAATGGGCTTCGGCTGGGTGCTGCTCGCCATGACGCAAGTGGCCACCGGTTATTTCGTGCTGATGATCCTCGGCAAGAAATTCGCCATCATGGCACGCCGCTACAAAGCCATCACCATGATCGACTTTTTGAAAGCCCGCTACAGCAGCACGTGGGTTGTACTGCTGTCGGCGTTCAGCATCATCGTATTCCTGTTTTCCGCAATGGCAGCGCAATGGATCGGCGGCGCGCGCCTCGTGGAATCGTTGACCGGCTTGCCGTATAACACGGCGTTGTTCATCTTTGCAGTCAGTGTCCTCGTCTACGTCACCATTGGCGGCTTCCGCGCCGTAGCGGTGACCGATGCGGTGCAAGGGGCGGTCATGTTCCTCGGCACCTTGGTGCTGCTGATCGCGGTCATCATCGCAGGCGGCGGCATTCCGAACATCATGAACGATTTGATCAATGAAAACCCGAACCTCGTCACACCATTCGGCGCAGACGGCAATTTGAGTGCCGCATACGTATCGTCGTTCTGGATACTCGTCGGGGTCGGAGTTGTTGGCCTGCCGCAGATTGCAGTGCGCGCCATGTCCTATAAAAACGCGCGCTCGATGCACCGCGCGCTCATCATCGGCACAATCGTCACAGGTTTCATTATGCTGAACATGCACTTGATCGGCGTTTTTGCACGTCCGATTCTGCCGGGCATTGAAGTCGGCGACAAGGTCATCCCGCTCATCGCGCTGGAAACCCTGCCGCCCTGGGCAGCGGGCATCGTTCTTGCCGCTCCGATGGCGGCCATCATGTCGACGGTCGATTCGCTGCTCATCCTGGTCAGTTCGTCGATCGTCAAAGATGTCTATTTGAACTACATCAAACCGGACGCTGATTTGAAAACAATCAAGCGGCTGTCGTTCGGCGTTACCGGAACGCTTGGCGCCATCGTGTTCCTGCTGGCAATCAACCCGCCGGATCTGCTGATCTTCCTTAATCTGTTCGCTTTCGGCGGGCTCGAAGCGGCGTTCATCTGGCCGGTCGTCCTCGGCCTGTACTGGAAATGGAGCAATAAATACGGCGCCATCGCTTCAATGGTCACCGGCATCACGAGCTACGTTGCGCTGCATTTCTACAACGCAGCAAACGGCAATTTGTTCGGCGTCCATACCGTCACTGTGCCGGTCTTGCTGTCACTGCTCGCGTTCGTCTCATTCAGCCTGCTCATCGGACGAAAAGCGTATGATTACGAGACAGGAATTGTGAAATAATCACATTTGTGCCTACAGAGTTAGTTTTAATAAGAAGAGCCGTTCGCCATCGCGGACGGCTCCTTTTATAGGGAGGGCGCATTCCGCCCGGGTGGAATGCATGTATTTACAGCTTTGGCTAGAAGGTTCTCCTGCTAACATGACTTAATTCGGAGTTAACATGAACTGACTGGAAGTCTACATGAAGTGCAGAATAATCAACATGAACTACGTCGCCGTTAACATGAACTATTCAGAAGTTAACCAGCACTAGCTGAAAATGAGTGGAGAATAGAAGCACCACCCCACGATCCAAGTTCAAAAGCCTAAATGGAAAAGCCGTTCGCCATGGCGAACGGCTCCTTCTCAAGCACTTGCGCATTTCACCTTTGGCGAAATGCAACCAGCTGTGGTTTTAGGCAGAAGGTTCTTGTGTTAACACGAACGATTTTAATCGGCATTTCCCCAATAGCGGACAAGCTTCTTGTTATGAAACACACACAGCACTTCGCCGCCATCCATTTACTTTTTCACAGATAGGGCGTAGAATGAGTGGATAATTCGTAAGGCGAAAGAAGGCACATGCATTTGAAACAATGGAAAATCTACTTAATTTTAACGGCAGTCATGCTAACGTGGGGCTTCAATCTGCCCTCGGTCAAATATTTGGTCAGCTTCGTGGAACCGGTGACGCTGACGGCGTTCCGCATCCTGCTTGCAGGGATTTCGGTTTTCGTAATCTTGGCGTTCGTCAAGCTGCTGCGGTGGCCGAAGAAAAATGAATGGAAATATATTTTCCTTGGGTCGCTGCTCAATGTAGTGGGCCACCATTATTTCCTGTCGAGCGGGCTCGCGATCACAAGCGGTTCGAACGCGGGACTAATTCTCGGCACAGGTCCGATGCTGACAGCGGTGCTGGTGTCGCTCATCATGCGCTCATATCCGTCGAAACTGCAATGGTTCGGCGTCATCATCGGCCTTGCGGGAGTTGCGGCAACGGTGCTTGTCGGCAGCGGGGGCGCGACGGGCATGAATATCGGCGATGTCTTTGTCTTCGTGTCGATTTTCGTTCAGGTCCTGAGCTATATCGTCATTTCGAAAGCGGCCGGGTCGATGGATCCGCGTTTGCTGACGGCGTATATGTTCATCATCGGCTCATTCGTGCTGTTCTTGATTTCGCTCGTGCAGGAGCCAGGCGAAATCCGCGCGTTTCTTGATGTGCCGCCGACGTTCTGGCTGGCGTTCCTGTTTTCGGCTATCATCGGTACCGCGGTCGGCCACATGCTGTATAATTACTCGATCGGCCAGGCGGGCCCGACAAAAGCCGCTATTTTCATGAACCTCAATACGTTTTTTTCACTGGTTGGTGCCAGCGTCATTCTCGGCGAGGCGATCACCGGCCGGCATATGTTCGGTCTTGTGCTGATTATCATCGGCGTGCTGTTCGGTTCAGGCGCAGCAGAGGATTTAATACGCAAACGGCGCAGGCGGCTCTCTTCTTGAGCCGCTTTTTTTGGTTCCGCAGCCCGCAGTGGTTTATTTTCCTGAGGAATGCAATATAATAGAGGAAAGACAAATACGAAACGGAGTTTTCTACATATGCCTTTAACTTTGAATCCACGCGCAGAAGCGCTTCCGATATCCGGCATCCGCCAGTTTTTCAACCAGCTGGCTGATTATCCCGATGCCATCAATTTGACGATCGGCCAGCCGGATTTTCCGACGCCCGAAGCGGTCAAGCAGGCGGGAAAAGACGCTATCACCAATAACCTGACAGGCTATTCCCATAACGCGGGGCTGATCGAGCTGCGCACCGAAGCGGCTTCTTTCTTCAAAGACCGCTACGGCCTAACGTACGATCCGCAGACGGAAATCGTCGTCACGAACGGCGCAACCGAAGCGCTTGACGCGGTATTCCGCACCATCCTGGCTCCCGGCGATGAAGTCGTCATCCCGGCGCCTTGCTACACGGGCTACGGCCCGATTGTCGAGATGAACGGCGGTGTTCCGGTGCTGCTCGACACGTCCGATACGGGGCTCGTGCCGACAGCCGCTAATTTGAAGGCGTTGATCACGAATAAAACCAAAGCGGTGCTGTTCAATTTCCCGTCGAACCCGACTGGCGTGACGCTGTCGAAAGAACAAATGGATCCGCTCGTTGAAGAGCTTGCGCTGCATGACATCTTCGTCGTAACGGATGAGATTTACAGCGAAAATACATTTGAAGGCGAACATACTTCATTCGCATCTTACACGGCCATCAAAGAGCGGACGTTCCTTGTGCAGGGCTTGTCGAAATCGCATTCGATGACAGGCTGGCGCATGGGCTTTTTGCTGGGGCCGGAACAATACATGAAGCATGCCTTGAAAGTGCATATGTACAATGCGGTCTGCGCGTCGCTGCCAAGCCAGTATGCGGCGATCGAAGCGCTGAAAAACAACCGCGATGTGCCGGAGGAAATGAACCGCGCTTACAAAGAGCGGTGCGATTTTGTCTACGGCAAACTGCTCGAAATGGGGCTCGACGTCGTCAAACCGAAAGGCGCGTTCTATATTTTCCCGTCGATCGAGAAATACGGCATGGGATCTTTCGACTTTGCAACGCGTTTATTGAAAGAAGGGGGAGTCGCGGCTGTGCCGGGCTCTGCTTTTACACCATACGGCGAGGGCTTCTTGCGCATTTCCTACGCCTATTCGATGCCGACGCTCGAACGCGCGATGGAGCGCCTCGGAGTGTGGCTTAAAACTTTGGAACAATAAAACACTTGGACATTATCGCAGCGGCGATAAAGGGAGGACATCTAGATGGCTTCATTATGGGGGACACCTGAGAAACTGCAAGAATTATTGGTAGAGATGGTCGGCTGGAAAAGCATGACCTTGTCGGAAGGCGAAGTCGAATTCGCGTATAAGCTGAAAGAGAAACTGGAAGAGCTGCCGTATTTCCAGCAGCACCCGGAACATCTGCACCTCAGCGAAGTGAATTGGGAGCGCGAAAACGTTACGGCGCTCTACAAGCATCCGGAAGCCGTCGATACAGTCGTGCTGATGAGCCATTTTGACACTGTCAGCACAGCGGAATACGGCGATTTGGAGCCGCTTGCCTGCAGCCCGTACGAATTGGCGGAAGCGTTCAAAGGCGTCCGCGATGAATTGGACCCGGATGCGCAGGCAGACCTGGATTCGGGTGAATACCTGTTCGGCCGCGGCACGATGGATATGAAAGCAGGGCTCGCATTGCACATGGCGATGATCGAAAAAGCGTCTACGGAACAATGGCCGATCAATCTGCTGCTGATGTCCGTGCCGGACGAAGAAGTCAACTCGGCTGGGATGCGCTACGGCGTATCGAAACTGCTCGACCTTGAGCACGAATTCGGCCTTGAATATACGCTGTTCTTGAACGGCGAGCCTGTCTTTGCGCAAAAACCGGGCGACACCGGGCATTACCTTTACACCGGCTCGATCGGCAAAATCATGCCGGCTGCGCTGTTCTACGGCAAAGAGACCCATGTCGGTGAACCCTTGTCAGGCATCACGTCGAGCTATATTTCGACCTACCTGACGCACCGCATGGAATGGAATGAAAACTTCAAGGAAACGGTATACGGCGAAACGACGCCGTTGCCGGTGACGCTCATGCAAAAAGACATGAAACTGGAGTATTCCGCGCAGACGCCTTACCGCACGAGTGCGATGTACAACGTGTTCCTGATGGAAAAGAACGCTGACGAAGTGTTCGCCCAGTTCGAGAAAATCGCGATTGAAGCGATGGATCATTGCACAAGCGATTACCTAAAAATGTGCAAACGGGAAGACATCGAACCGGTCGGTGACATCCGCGTCATGCGCTTCCGCGACCTCAAGCGCTATGCCATCAAAAAGTTCGGCCGTGAATACATCGACCGCGCATTGATTGACACGATGATGCATCCGGAATGGGATGTGCGCGAAAAATCAATGCACGTCGCCGACGTCCTGCTCATCAATTGCCAGGAACTGACGCCGGCATGCGTCTTGCTCTACGCGCCGCCGTATTACCCAGCAGTCAACTCATCCGACGATGAACTCGTCAAACATTGCGTCGAACAAGTCACCAACAACGCCAAGGAAAAATTCG
This sequence comes from Planococcus sp. APC 3906, assembly GCF_030407685.1. NCBI lineage: Bacteria > Bacillati > Bacillota > Bacilli > Caryophanales > Caryophanaceae > Planococcus > Planococcus sp. APC 3906. Next base: position 111,945 of record NZ_JASDCW010000007.1, read on the forward strand.
GCTTGGAGCTTCAGCAGATCCATTACTTCAACGGCATCTCGGACCTCAGCTACGTCAATTACGGCGATAAAGAAGACAGCTTCGTGACCTACGAAAAAAACACACCGGTCTACGGCGATTCCTACAGCATCCCGTTCCAGGCGATGAAAGAACTCGATGCGCCGGTGCTCAACGTCGGTCCGTTCGGCAAAGACGCCCACAAGCGCACCGAGCGGCTGCACATCAAAAACACATTCGAAGAAATGCCGTTGCTGCTTGAAGAGATGATTTTATCGATTCCTGTGAAAAGCACAGTGTGATCTTTGTCAGCAAATAAAATCACGTCTTATTGCATTCCGCGCCGTGCGGAATGCGCATGTGAAGTATTGGAGCCCTCCGCAATTGCGGAGGGCTTTTCATATGGAGAGCTTGGCCGTCGATTTTGAGCGAATGCCGGTTAAATTCGAAACACTTCATGTTAACGGCTGCTTAGGTCATGTTGAATCATCGGCGGTTCATGTTAACTTCAATTTAGTTCATGTTAACGCCAAGTTTACGGCGTTAACTCAAGAACCTTCTCGCAAAACGCCTCCGCAATCATGTACAATTGGATTGTATATACATAGTAGGGGGAATGGTTGATGAAGATCGTGAAGGCTGAAATTTATGTGGTGGAGTTTCCGCTCAAGGAACCGTTCATCATTTCGTATGCGACGTATCCGCATATGGCGGCAGTAATCGTGAAATTGGAAACGGATACGGGGCTTGTCGGCTACGGCGAGGCAGTTCCGGATGAGCACGTGACGGGCGAGCAAGTGAACGGCACTTATGAAATTCTGAAGAATGTGTTGGTGCCGGCAGTCATCGGGCAGAACCCGTTCGATATTGAAAAGATTCATTTTCTCATGAATTCGGAAATCGCCCGCAACCCAGCAGCAAAAGCGGCGATCGACATCGCATGCTACGACCTGATGGGCAAAGCATCGGGGCAGCCGGTTTATAACATGATCGGCGGACAGGCGCACGACAACCTGCAATATCCGAAAGTGCTGAGCATCGAAGCACCGGAAATCATGGCGCAAAAAGCGAAGCTTGCGATGGAGCAGGGCTTCAGCAGTTTGAAGCTGAAAGTGGGCGGCCCTGACTCGGCGATGGACATCAAACGCATTTACGCGGTGCGCGAAGCGGTCGGGCCGGACATGCCGATCCGCATCGATGTCAATCAAGGCTGGAAAACAGCCGGGCACGCAATCCAAGTGATCAACCAACTTGATGGCGCAGGCCTTACTTGGATTGAACAGCCGATCCGCATGGGCGATATCCGCGGCCTGGCAGACGTCCGCAGAAAAACGGCGACGCCGATCATGGCGGATGAGTCGGTGCAGACGATGGAAGACGTCCTCGAAATTATCCGTTTGGAAGCAGCGGATTACATCAACATCAAGCTAATGAAATCAGGCGGCATTTTCCCAGCGGTGCAAATGGCAAAAGCAGCGGAAGGCGCAGGCATCATCGCGCAGATCGGTTCGATGGTGGAATCGTCGGTCGGCTCTGCAGCCGGTTACCACGCGGTCATGTCGCGCCGCAATATCCAGACGGCCGAATTGACAGGGCCGCTTTTATTTTCCGAAGAGATCGGCGACCTGGACTTCCAATTGCCGTACGTCATGCTGTCGGACAAGCCGGGGCTTGGAATCGAAGTCGACGAAAAGCAGCTGCATAAGCTGACGATCATGTCCTGTACAGTAGAAGGGGGCCGAACACTTCATGGCCATTGAAACAAAAATCAACGAATGGTTCAATTATTTCCATGCCCATCCGGAAGTGAGCTGGAAGGAAACAGGGACTACTGAAAAGCTTGCGTCCATCATGGCGGAGCTCGGCATCGCACACCGGACATTTGATGGCGTAACAGGATTGTTTGCGGAAATCGGGGAAGGCGAGCGGGTCGTTGCAGTGCGCGCCGACATCGATGCGCTGTGGCAGGAAGTGAACGGCAAGGTGCAAGCCAACCATTCATGCGGCCATGACGCCAATATGGCGATGGTGCTGGGAGCGCTCTTGTACTTGAAAGATGAAACCCTGACGAAACGTATTCGTTTCATTTTCCAGCCGGCGGAGGAAAAAGGCAACGGTTCGCTGGCGATGATTGAACACGGTGCATTGGAAGATGCCACGCATTTATACGGCGTCCATTTGCGGCCAATCGAAGAATTGCCGCACGGCCAAGCGGCGCCTGCAATCCATCACGGATCGGGTATTTTCCTGAAAGGGAAAGTCACCGGCGTCGATGCGCACGGCGCGCGCCCGCACCAAGGCAAGAACGCGATTGATGTGATTGCAGCCATCCACCAATTCATCAAGTCGATTTATTTTTCTCCGTTCGAGTCGTATTCGGCGAAGCTGACGAATATCCAGGCGGGGGGCGATTCGCTGAACATTATTCCTGGAAGTGCCACTTTCGCGCTTGATGTCCGTGCGCAGTCAAATCGGGTTATGGGTGAGCTGAGAAGCCGCATCGACGAAGGTCTCAAATCGATTGCCGGGCTTTACGGCATCTCGATCGATTGGCAATGGGATGATTACACGCCGGCGGCGGAAGTGTCGGAAGAAGCGAAAGATATCGCAGATGCCGCCATCCGTTCCGTTATTGGAGATGCCAACACAGCGCCGCCGCTCGATACGACCGGCGCCGATGATTTTCATTTTTACACGATCAAAAAGCCGGAATTGAAAGCGGCGATGCTTGGCATCGGGGCGGATCTCGCTCCGGGGCTCCATCATCCGGACATGGCGTTCAATCACGCTGCGCTCGACATCGGCGCGCGCGTGCTGGCTGAGACATTAAGAAATAGTTAAAGGTTGGCCTGCTGTAAATTCGGCAGGCCAGGTTTTTTAAAGAACATTTAGGGTAATGAAAGATAAATCTAGTTATTACAAGGGAGCTTTTTTATGGATGCTATTTTAGATGCGTTGACGTGGCTCGTCGACGAAGGCAATAATTTATTATGGACTTATATTCTGATCGCCCTGCTCCTCGGACTCGGCGTCTATTTTACTGTGCGCACCAATTTTGTGCAGATTCGATTATTCGGAGAAATGTTCCGCGTCATTTCGGAAAAGAAAGACGGCGAAGCAGGCGTTTCGGCGTTCCAGGCCTTTACCATCTCGACCGCTTCACGCGTGGGGACAGGCAACATCACCGGAGTTGCGCTGGCAATTGCCATCGGCGGCCCGGGTGCCGTGTTCTGGATGTGGGTCGTTGCGTTAATCGGTATGGCAACGGCTTTCATTGAAAGTACGCTTGCGCAAGTCTATAAAGTGCGTGACGGCGAACAATTCCGCGGCGGCCCGGCTTATTATATGCAAAAAGCGCTTGGCAGAAGAAAGCTGGGAGTGGTCTTTGCGATTCTGTTGACGATTGTTTTCGGCTTTATTTTCAACTCCGTTCAATCGAACACAATTGCCCAATCATTCGGCGACGTCTTCAATATGCCGGAATGGGTTGTGGGCTTAGCGCTTGTTGTGCTGACGGCGCTGATCATCTTCGGCGGCGTCAAACGCATTGCACGAGTTACGCAAGTGCTGGTTCCTGTTATGGCAGTCCTATACATATTAGTGGCATTGTGGGTCGTCATCATCAATATCACGGAAGTTCCAGCTGTCTTCACATTGATCGTGAAAAGCGCATTCGGTTTGGAAGAAGCGGCAGGGGGCGCAATCGGTGCGGCCATCATGCAAGGCGTACGCCGCGGTTTGTTCTCGAACGAAGCAGGTATGGGTTCGGTGCCGAACGCTGCCGCGTCAGCCAACGTTTCGCATCCAGCGAAGCAGGGGCTTGTGCAGAGCCTTGGGGTATTTTTCGATACCATCATCATCTGTTCGGCGACAGCGTTCATCATTATTCTGGCTGGCGTCTATAAAACGGGCGAGCAGGAAGGCATTTTGTTGACACAGGCGTCGCTTGGCGTCCATGTCGGCGACTGGGCTCCATATTTCCTGGCATTCGCCATACTGTTTTTCGCGTTCAGCTCGATTGTCGGCAATTATTATTACGGCGAAACGAACATCGAATTCATCAACGCGCATAGCGCATGGCTGACTGCTTACCGCGTCGGCGTGCTCGGAATGGTCATGTTCGGAGCTCTCGCTAAAGTGTCGCTCGTTTGGAACATGGCGGATTTGTTCATGGGCATCATGGCCGTGCTTAATCTGGTCGTCATCGCAGCACTCGGCAAAATCGCCTTCAAAGTGCTCGGCGATTACACCGCTCAGCGCAAAGAAGGCAAGAATCCCGAATTCTTCGCCAAGAACATCCCCGGCCTGAAAGGCACGGATTGTTGGGGCGAGCACAGCCGGGACAATTAACGTTAAAGAATGCATTCGAACTTGAATGAGCCCTCTGCATTATGCGGAGGGCTTTTGATATGGAGTATTTTGGCGGCAGAAGGATGACTGTTTTGCTAGTGCGGGTTAAAGTCGAAACAGTTCATGTTGATAGCTGGTTAGTTCATGTTGAAACTCCCGCACATCCTGTTAACTTCCCGCTAGTTCCTGTTAACGCCGATTTAGTCCATGTTAACGCGGGAACAAGTTGCTTAAAACCACAGATGGATGCATTTCGCCTGGGCTAAATGCGCAAGTGCTTGAGAAGGAGCCGTTCGCCAGATGCGAATGGCTTTTCCATTTATGTTTTTGAATTAAGATCGTGGAGAGGCGCGTTTCTGCTAGTGCGGGTTAAAGTCGGAATAGATCATGTGAACGGGAACTTTGGTCATGTTAAATCATCCGCATATCATGACAACTCGCAGCTTCGTCATGTTAACGCCAAAATAGTGCATGTTAACGAGATAATGTGGTAAACGGGCACAGTGAAAAAGCTTTTTCCCAATCTGGTGAATTTCCATAAGTTTTACAGCTGGGTCCGTGATATAATCTTTTTATGAAAAAATTACTGATATTCCTTATTTTATTTGCCATACTCTTTATTTCGTCAGGCCAGACCTATGAACAGCAGACGCTTATCCCGGCGCTGCAGCGATATTTGCCATCTGAGCCATTCAAGGGCTTTCTGAGCCTCTTCCAAATTCCTTATTGGGGAACGACGGTTTCTGTTGAAGAAAGAGGCTATTACGCATTTATCGAATTCGTGATCCGAAAAGCGTCCCATGTGCTTATCTTTGGGCTCATCGCGCTGGCGGTGCTGAATATGCTGCCGAAACCGAAAGTATGGATCGCTTTTGCCGTCGCTTCTGCCATCGCTTTTGTCGATGAATACCATCAATCGCTGACGGGTGGCCGGACGCCGACTGTCCACGATGTTCTCCTGGATATGTTCGGGGCAGCATTGTTTTTAGGAATCTGGCTGCTTTGGAAAAACAAAAGATGCAAAACTGCCGAAAGGCTCAATCCCAAAATGGATTGAGCCTTTTTTCTGTTTATAAAAAAACAATAATTGGAAGAAATAATTCTGTAATAATTAAAGGTTTTATTTTCCAGCAAAAAGCATAAAAACCCTTTAATACCCTTACCTCCTAAAGATAAACATATAATAGAGCTAAAATGTACATTTGTAACATAAATGTAACGTAGTTTAGTACATTTATCTGATAAACTCAGAAGAGTAATAAGAACTAGTGCTAAAAATAGACGATTCGGTGTTTGATCAGCATCTTGAATCCACAAACTTACAGAGGTGTCCAATTGAAAAAACGTTTAATAGTTATGATGATAGCTGTGATGGTTTTTACAGCAAGTCCGTTCATGTCAAATGAAGCCGAAGCCAGTGGAACAGTAACACCGAATGCATTAGTCGAATATGCGTTGAAATTTAAGGGTGTCCCATATAAGTGGGGCGGTACAACTCCATCAGGATTTGACTGCTCAGGTTATCTGCAATATGTTTTCAATAATTTCGGAATTTCCATTCCGCGAGTGTCAGCGGATCAGCAAAAAGTCGGTACGTCCATTTCCAAAAGCAATCTGAAGCCTGGCGACCTGGTATTTTTCGTCGCACAGCCAGGCAATACGAGAATCTCCCACTCAGGAATTTACGTGGGCAACGGTAACTTCGTCTCTGCAACATCAAGCAAAGGGATTGCAGTTGAAAGCTTGAACACAAACCCTTACTGGGCACCGCGTTATGTAGCAGCAAAGCGCTACAGCAGCGTTAGGGAAACGACGACTACACCAGTAGCGGCGCCAAAACCGGCATTGCCGGTTGGGCAGTACTACGATGTTTCAACAGGCCATTGGGCTGTCAATGAAATCAAAAGCTTAAGCTCGAAAGGCATCATCAACGGATACGATGTCAGCATTTTCAAACCGGAAAATCCGGTGAACCGCGCGGAAGCGGCAACAATGATCGCTAAGGCGCTTGGCCTTAAACCGGTCAACGGCACTTCGTTCAAAGATGTCTCTTCTGCATATTGGGCAAACGGCTATATCAATGTAGCTAAAAATGCTGGAATCATCGACGGGCGCGGAAACGGCTATTTCGAGCCGACTGCACTAGTCACCCGTGCTGAAATCAGCGCTATGCTGACACGCGCATTTGCGATGAAAGCGACAAATACTACTGTTAAATTCAATGACATCAGCGGCCATTGGGCTGAATCATCCGTCATCAAAGTCGCTTCAAGCAATCTTGCGACAGGTTACGACGACGGCAGCTTCAAGCCGGATGCAAGCGCGAAACGCGCTGAACTTGCAGCATTCATTTACCGCGCCATCGGCAACTAAAGAGAAGTCGTACAACTCGGCTGAAATAGAAAAGAGATACGGTGCGCATGCGCCGTATCTTTTTTCTATGGGTTAGAAATGATGCACAGGTGCATTTTGCAAATGGGAAAATGCGCCTTTTCACATTGAGTTATTGAAATTGAAATAAAGCGAGCCGATTTTGGCTAGTGCCGGTCAAAATCCGGACAAGTCATGTTAACGGTCCATCAATGCATGTTGATTGTCAGCCAATGCCTGTTAAGTCTGAAATAACTCCTGTTAAATTCGATTTGACCCTTTTAAGGAGCGGCAAGGGTCTTTCTCGAACGAAATTTAAGGTTTCTGAATAGAAAAAGATGCGGCGCAATTTCGCGCCGCATCTTTTATGCATTATATAGAAGATTTATTTTAATACAGCATCCAGTAGCTTCGAACTTTCCGCACGTGTAATCGGGTTTTCTGGACGGATCGTATCGTCATCATAACCAGTCAGCAAGCCATTATCGTAAGCAGCTTCGATGGCCTTGAAGTAATAAGCCTCAGGCGATACGTCTTCAAAAGTGTGGCTTTGGCTGCTTTGGAAAGCGTAGATGCGCTGAAGAATTAGCACAAGGTCAGCGCGCTTGATCGGCGCATCCGGGCTGAATTTAGTGTCGGATGTGCCTTTGATGTAGCCGAGGTCGTAGGCTTTATTGATATAACCGGCAGAGTAAAGCGACTTCGGCACGTCGGTAAAGCGCTGGACTGTGGTATCAGGCGTCCAGTTTGATGCGCGTCCAATGATGGTGGCGGCTTCGGCGCGTGTGATCGAGCTACCCGGGCGGAAAGTGCCATCCGGGAAGCCTTTGATGATGCCGCGGTCAAAAACAGACTGGATAGGGGCTGTATACCATTGGTCGCGCTTCATATCCGGGAAAAGCGCAGCGGCCGTCGCAAGCGAACGGACCATGCCGTGGCCGTAGCGGATATCTTTTCCGGCTGTCCCGAGGTCCAGTGCAGCGCGTGCGACTGTTGCGCGCAATTGGATGTTGCTCAGATGTGGATAAGCTTCCATATACTGGGCGAACGTGCCGGCTGCAAACGGAGTTGCGACCGACGTTCCTTCAGAGCTTGAGTAATCATCTTGTGTCGTTGTTTTCGCATTGACGAACGTGCTGACGATTCCTTCACCCGGAGCGACCAGTTCCTGGGCAGGGCCAGAATGGGAAAAATAGGACAGCCTATTCTGCTGGGAAATGGAACCGACGGCGATGACAGAAGAATAGCGCGCCGGGAACAAAACATTGGAAGGAGTCTTTTGGAGCTCAGGGTTATAATTTCCGGAAGCGGCAACGATGATGATGCCCTTGTCATATGCTTTATTCAGTACATCCTTCAGCGCTTCACTGTCACCTGCAGTAGTTAAGCTCATATTGATAATATCCACTTTTTGATCGATCGCCCATTGTACGCCGGCAATGACGTCATCGAGGTCACCGACGCCGATATCATTCAAGACTTTCACCGAATAAATGAGTGAATCCGGTGCGATTCCGATGGTCCCGATGTCGTTGTTCTGTGCGCCGATGATGCCTGCGACATGTGTGCCATGTCCTTTTATATCCGAATAAGCGGAGCGATCAGGAACTTTTGAAATGCCGCCGGCGATTTTCAGGTCCGGGTGCTTAATATTGATGCCGGAATCGATGATGGCGATTTTCACGCCTTTGCCGGTATAGCCGAGGCTGGTTGCTTTATTGGCCCGGATCAACGAGTAGCCCCAGCTCGCTTTTTGTGCAGCAGCTTTTACGCTTTGGTTTTCTTCAATATATTCTATAGAAGAATGTGCGTCTGCAGCCGTAGCGGGAAGGCCGTCCGGGAATGTGGCCGACACCGCAGAAATCGAATCGAATTCTTCGTGGACTTCGGCTCCGGCTTCTTCAAGGAATTTATAATCGATTTCGCCATTGAAAGATATGATCATTTTTTCAGATTCAGTTTTGGAATCGGAGGCTTCTGCCGGGGCATAATCCATTACGCTTACGGCCAACAATGCAGCGGAAAACATCAATAATTTTTTCAAGGGGGTCCCTCCAATTGCTATAGGCTTTCTTGTAATTATAGCTTAAATCAAAAAAAAGCGGGCTTGAATGCCCGTTTTTTTTGATTAGTTATTCGCTTTCCATTTGTAGTAATCGTCGATTCCGCTTGCGATGTCGCTTGCTGCGCGGTCTTTATAATACACAGTTGATAATTTATAAGCGTCTGAGCTATTTGTCAGGAATCCGAGTTCCACTAAAGCGGCTGGCATCGGATTTGTGCGGAGTACCAGGTAAGGTGCTTCTTTAACGCCACGGTTATTATGGGACATCGCTTTATACAATCTGTTCTGGATGAATGTTGCCAATTGCTTGCTGTGGATTGCGTTTTCGTCAAGTGCTGCTGAATAGAATGTTTCAGAACCGCTAGCTGCAGGTGTTGCTGAATTCGCATGGATGCTGACGAATGCGTTTGCGCCGCTCTTCACAGCTAATGGCACGCGTTGGTCCAAGGCGATCGTCGTATCAGTCGAACGTGTCATGTATACGGAAATGCCTTTTGTCTTAAGGTAAGCTTGTACGCGTTTTGCAATATCAAGGTTGACGTCTTTTTCACGCAAGCCGTTTGCAACTGCGCCTGGATCAGTGCCGCCGTGGCCTGCATCGATCGCGATGTATCTTTTCTCAGCAGATACAACTGCTTTTGAGAGGTAGCTTGAATGGACGTAGCCTGAAATCGTGCCGCTTGTGCCGTATGCCCAAACGCCGTTATAGCCGTAAACCGTGAATTTAGCGCCAGTGTTCAATTTCCCTACTGCTGTATAGCCTGTGCTTGGTCCAGTGCGGACATTCAAGCTGTCGACTGTTACATATAATGTATCAATTGAAGCGTTCTGGAAAACGACCCGGTAGTTCGGGTTAAGTCCGCGTGCCAGGAATGCTGCGAACTGTCTTCTGTTCAAGTCTTCGTTCGGCGCGTAAGTGCCTGTGCCAGTTCCGTTTGAAATACCGAAAGTAGCGATTTTGTTGACAGCTGTGTAAAGGCTGGTAGAAGCTGTATCGACTTTGATGTCTGTGAAGAAGACATTTCCTGTCTTGGTCAAATTAAATGCGCGGCTTAGTAAAAATGCCATTTCGCCGCGTGTCATTGTTTGAAGCGGTTTGAATGTGCCGTCGCCGTAGCCAGTGATGATGCCTCTATTAACGGCCTCTTGGATATAGCCGGAACTGTAAGAAGATGATTTCACATCGGTAAACGAAGTTTTTCTTGGAGTGCTGTTAAAATTGAATGCGCGGCCGATCATCACCGCTGCCTGTTCGCGCGTCACCGAGGCGTCAGGGCTGAAAGTAGTAGCGGAGGTTCCTTTGATCATGCCTCTGTCGTACAAGTAGATGATTTCCTTGTCAGTAGACAGGATATCTTTAAATGGAACTGCAGCAGATGCGGGGCTTAAGCCGATGGAAGAGATCACTAAGACGATTGCGACGAGAAATAAACTAACCTTCATGAACAAGTTTTTCATAAGATTGTAATGTTCCCCCTAAATTTTTATTAATTTCTTTAGTCATATTAGCAGACTTTTGTTCAAAAATATGTATATTTTTTAGAAACAGA
>NZ_JASDCW010000070.1:0-1302 GCF_030407685.1 Planococcus sp. APC 3906
TTTTAGAGTGACCCAATAAAATGAGACAAGGAAAAAACACCCCCAGCGTCGTATGTAGTAACAACGACATGATGGAGGTGTTTTTCTGTATGGATTCAAAAAGAGGCTCGAAAAAGGGAACGACGAAACGATTCTATCCGGAGGAAATTAAACTCGAGGTTATCCAAATGAAACTCAGCGGCAATTACACCAATGCAGAAATCATGGAGATCCATCAGATCAAAAATAGATCGCAAATTAAAACCTGGATGAAATGGCACCGAGAAGGTGAATCCCATCGGCTCGCGCAGCCTGGCGGAAAACAATACAGCTACAATGCCGGGTTAAGTGAGTTGGAAGAATTGAAGAAAAAGGTGCTCTATTATGAAGTGAAGGAAGAATTGATGGGAAAGTATCGGGAGTTGGAAAGAAGGTGGAGCCCGCCCTCTTCCTAGAGCTTGTGGACTTTTTCAAAGACAAATATTCCGTCTCGCTGATCTGTAAATGCATGGGCGTCGCGCGTGCCACTTATTACCGTTGGCGCACGAAAAACTTTACGAAGACCGAACTGGAGGAAAAGGTCGTGGCGATCTGTGAACAGCTGAAGTTCCGGGTTGGTTACCGTACGGTAACTGGGTTATTGAAAAATGACGGCCTCCAAGTCGACCCGAAGACGGTGCAGCGCATCATGCAGAAATACAACACCCAGTGCCGGATCAAACCAAAACGAGCCAAAAAGATGAAGGGCGAAAGCCACTTGGTGGTGCCGAATCTCTTAGAACAGAATTTCAACGCAAGTGCGCCCAATCAAAAATGGGTGACGGATATTACGTACCTCCCCTTCGGGGAAAGCATGCTTTACCTGTCGACGATTCTGGACTTGTACAACAACGAAGTGATTGCTTATAAAGTCAGTGGCACACAAAATGCCCAGCTTGTTTTGGACACCTTGGAACTCGCTTGCCAGAAACGAAATACGGCAGGCACCATCGTGCACAGTGACCAAGGCGCCCAGTATACATCTCGCGCCTTCCAAGTGATGACAAGAGAAAACGGCATTATCACCAGCATGTCCCGCAAAGGAAACTGCTTTGATAATGCCGTCATCGAATCCTTCCACTCCTCGCTAAAGTCGGAAGAATTCTACCCCCTTGCAGGGGTACGTCTAACCAATGCCATTGTACAACAAAAAGTTGAAGATTACATGTATTATTACAACTACATACGACCGTTCCAAAAATTAAACTGCCACTCTCCGATTGAATATCGGACAATGGCAGCCTAGGTGTTTTTTCTGGTGTCTCAAATTAACGGGTCAGTCCA
>NZ_JASDCW010000071.1:0-1174 GCF_030407685.1 Planococcus sp. APC 3906
GTCATTTGCTTCAACTTTAGGTACTCTAAATTTTGAACAAGTTGCTGATAGGTATTAGTCATGCTTGTACACCTCACCGATCGCTGCCAGATTTCCTTTAGCTAATTCCTCGATGTTCGGATAATCGGGAAGGGCTTGGCCTAAACTCTCTTGATAGTGGGCCGGTTTGTAGTTCAGAGGCGACTGACTAATGGGATGCTGGACAAGCAGCTCTGTGTTATCATACACATATAGTTGGTCATCATATGTTTGTAGACCTACGGTCTTTCCTTGATACTTGGCTGGTACCGAGTAGTGTTTTCCTTTATAAGGAACCATATTTGAAGGGTTGACCTTTACAAGCGTGTGATTGATCTGATAAGAATCTCTTATTTGTTTCCGTGGTAGGGGCAATAAGAGGTTCTTTTCTTGTTTTAGCGCAAATACGGGTATTTTGTGCGTCCCTTGATGAAACGATTGATTGATCCGTTCGCATAGCTTTTGCACAAATTGATGCAGCTCTTCCAAGTTGAACTTGCCTTGATAGGCATGGATTTCATCCAAGTATTTCATCGGTGCTTCCACTTTGCCTTTCGTATTCGGTTTTCCGGCAATGCAGGGATGTACTTTGAATCCGTAGTCTTGCGCAAATTGGGCGAACTTCGCATTGACCTTTCCCTTGGAATAACGGGTACGGGAATCGTCCATGACGGTTTTCATGTTGTCGGTGACAATCACTTTCGGCACACCGCCAAAGGTTTCAAACGCATCGTTCATAAAGGAAAAGAGAACGGCTTGTGATTTGGAGATGCTTAGGTGAAAAGCGCGGAATCGCGAATAAGAAAGCAAGAGGACAGCGACGTTGATGTAGACGACTTCTCCGTCCTTGGTTTCATAGGGCAGGTTTTCTTTCCAGTCCAGTTGGGCTTGTTCCCCGGGAGGGGTCTCAAAACGTGCACTCGATTCGAGGGGCACCGTTCGTTTCCCTTCCTTGAAATAGGCATTGAATTCAGGTGTTCGTTGAATATATGCACGGAAAGTCGATTGTCCGCATTTCAATCCGTGATTGTCTTTCAAGTATTGCCAGAGAATCCGTTTGTAATAGAAAACCTGTTTGGATTCGACGGATAGAAGAAGCGAAATGACTTCGTAAAATTCGTCGATTTGGGAGGCTTTCTTCTTGGTTTTGGATGGC
>NZ_JASDCW010000072.1:0-1062 GCF_030407685.1 Planococcus sp. APC 3906
AAAAAATAGTCCAGTGATGATGGCAAAGAGGCCACACCCGTTCCCATCCCGAACACGGAAGTTAAGCTCTTTTGCGCCGATGGTAGTTGGGGGTTTCCCCCTGTGAGAGTAGGACGTCGCTGGGCATACATACCGGAGGATTAGCTCAGCTGGGAGAGCATCTGCCTTACAAGCAGAGGGTCGGCGGTTCGATCCCGTCATCCTCCACCATTTTTTTCGCCGGAGTAGCTCAGTTGGTAGAGCAACTGACTTGTAATCAGTAGGTCGAGGGTTCGACTCCTTTCTCCGGCACCACTTCTTGTTTGAGCCATTAGCTCAGTTGGTAGAGCATCTGACTTTTAATCAGAGGGTCGAAGGTTCGAATCCTTCATGGCTCACCATTTTTTTACAACTTCATTGCCACGCGGGTGTGGCGGAACTGGCAGACGCACTAGACTTAGGATCTAGCGCCTTCGGGCGTGGGGGTTCGACTCCCTTCACCCGCACCATTTTTGCGGAAGTAGTTCAGTGGTAGAACGCCACCTTGCCAAGGTGGAGGTCGCGAGTTCGAACCTCGTCTTCCGCTCCATTTTTTTGCACAGATGCCGACCCTAGCCGGGGTGGCGGAACTGGCAGACGCACAGGACTTAAAATCCTGCGGTAGGTGACTACCGTACCGGTTCGATTCCGGTCCTCGGCACCATTATTATTGCAAAAATTCATACGCGCCCGTAGCTCAATTGGATAGAGTACTTGACTACGAATCAAGCGGTTAGAGGTTCGAGTCCTCTCGGGCGCGCCATATTTTTTACACTCAGCATTAACTCGGGAAGTAGCTCAGCTTGGTAGAGCACTTGGTTTGGGACCAAGGGGTCGCAGGTTCGAATCCTGTCTTCCCGACCACTTCATGGGGCCTTAGCTCAGCTGGGAGAGCGCCTGCCTTGCACGCAGGAGGTCAGCGGTTCGATCCCGCTAGGCTCCACCATTTTTTGATATTTGAACCTTGAAAACTGAACAGCAAAACGTCAACAACACGCAACGGCCGCGCAAAACGGCCCGCGCAAAACTTACTGATCAGCCTTG
>NZ_JASDCW010000073.1:0-778 GCF_030407685.1 Planococcus sp. APC 3906
TGACTACCCGGGCTATGAAAGCTGGAAGGCACGGGAAATGGTCATCACCGAGAAGACCGGGAAACGGCCCTCGCTACCGGAGAAAATGACGAAAGAACCTGCCGGTTCCTCACGCCTCCTGCAAGGCGCCAAGAAAGTGAACGCAGACCGCAAGGCATCTGCCATAACACCGAATGTACCCGCCGTGAGCTTCCGCAACATCGGAAAAGGCGGTGTGGAGCATGTTTGAATCGTTCTTTGAGATGAAGGCAACCCCGTTCTCGCGGGATATCCCGACAGCCGAACTGTACGAATCCAATCAACTGGAAGAGATCATCGGCCGTCTGAACTATGCGGCAGAACGGCAGCTTTTCGCGGTGATGACCGGGGAATGCGGGCTTGGCAAGACGACTGCGATCCGCCGTTTCACCGATCAACTGGACCCTTCCCGCTTTAAACTGCTTTATCTGTCCGATTCCAAGTTGACGCCGCGGCATTTCTACAAAGGCATGTTGGAACAGTTGGGGCTCGAATCCAAGTTCTACCGGGGCGATGCCAAACGGCAGCTGCATCGCGAAATCGAATTGATGAAAGGCATCCACAAGCTGACGCCTGTCTGTGTCGTGGATGAAGCCCACTTACTCGACCGGGAGATGTTGGAAGAGGTGCGATTCCTCCTGAACTTCCGGATGGATGCGCAGAGCCCGATGGCGCTCATCATGGTCGGACAGACCGAATTATGGGATCGCCTTCAACTTCAGTCATTCGCGGCCATTCGCCAGCGGATTGATATCCAATT
>NZ_JASDCW010000074.1:0-778 GCF_030407685.1 Planococcus sp. APC 3906
CGACTATCCAGGTTATGACAGCTGGAAGGCACGGGAAATGGTCATCACGGAGAAGACCGGGAAACGGCCCTCGCTACCGGAGAAAATGACGAAAGAACCTGCCGGTTCGTCGCGACTCCTGCAAGGCGCCAAAAAAGTGAACGCGGACCGCAAGGCATCTGCCATCACACCGAGTGTACCCGCCGTGAGCTTCCGGAATATCGGAAAAGGCGGTGTGGAGCATGTTTGAATCGTTCTTTGAGATGAAGGCAACGCCATTCTCGCGGGATATCCCGACTGCCGAACTGTACGAATCCAATCAACTGGAAGAAATCATCGGCCGCCTGAACTATGCGGCAGAACGGCAGCTTTTCGCGGTGATGACCGGGGAATGCGGGCTTGGAAAGACCACCGCAATACGCCGTTTCACCGATCAACTGGATCCTTCACGCTTTAAACTGCTTTATCTGTCCGATTCCAAGTTGACGCCGCGGCATTTCTACAAAGGCATGTTGGAACAGTTGGGACTCGAGTCGAAGTTCTATCGGGGCGATGCCAAGCGGCAGCTGCATCGCGAAATCGAATTGATGAAAGGCATCCACAAGCTGACGCCTGTCTGTGTCGTGGATGAAGCCCACTTACTGGACCGGGAGATGTTGGAAGAGGTGCGATTCCTCCTGAACTTCCGGATGGATGCGCAGAGCCCGATGGCGCTCATCATGGTCGGACAGACCGAATTATGGGATCGCCTTCAGCTTCAGTCATTCGCGGCCATTCGCCAGCGGATTGATATCCAATT
>NZ_JASDCW010000075.1:0-690 GCF_030407685.1 Planococcus sp. APC 3906
ATGTCGAATATCCAGTTTTGAAAGAATAAGATAAAAGTTTTTTAAAAAGCTTGTAATACCGTGCAGAATTGGTATAATAAAACTTGTCTTTCAAAATAAATTAGTCTGGTAATGATGGCAAAGAGGCCACACCCGTTCCCATCCCGAACACGGAAGTTAAGCTCTTTTGCGCCGATGGTAGTTGGGGGTTTCCCCCTGTGAGAGTAGGACGTTGCCAGGCTGATCCATATTATTCCGAAGTAGCTCAGTGGTAGAGCACCGCACTGTTAATGCGATGGTCGTAGGTTCGAGTCCTACCTTCGGAGCCATTCTTTTGGAGAGCTGTCCGAGTGGCCGAAGGAGCATGATTGGAAATCATGTAGGCGGGCAACCGTCTCAAGGGTTCGAATCCCTTGCTCTCCGCCAGATATAAATCTCCAAATAAACAATGGCCCCTTGGTCAAGCGGTTAAGACACCGCCCTTTCACGGCGGTAACACGGGTTCGAATCCCGTAGGGGTCACCATTACATTTTTTCCTGGAGGATTAGCTCAGCTGGGAGAGCATCTGCCTTACAAGCAGAGGGTCGGCGGTTCGATCCCGTCATCCTCCACCATTTTTCGGAAATACATAAGATAATCGTAAAGTAAGCTATGTTCCTATATAATAGAAGAAACTCGTTTTTCTTTCATTATGAATTTCCAAAAAGAAC
>NZ_JASDCW010000076.1:0-578 GCF_030407685.1 Planococcus sp. APC 3906
ACGAGGCTGATCAGTAAGTTTTGCGCGGGCCGTTTTGCGCGGCCGTTGCGTGTTGTTGACGTTTTGCTGTTCAGTTTTCAAGGTTCAGATAATAAATTTGGAGCGGGTGGGGGGAATCGAACCCCCATCATCAGCTTGGAAGGCTGAGGTTTTACCACTAAACTACACCCGCATATATATAGAAGGAAATAACTTAAGATTGAAATTGGCGCGCCCGAGAGGACTCGAACCTCTAACCGCTTGATTCGTAGTCAAGTACTCTATCCAATTGAGCTACGGGCGCTTATAAGCGATATGGTGCGGCCGAGAAGAGTCGAACTTCCACGGGATTTCTCCCACTAGGCCCTCAACCTAGCGCGTCTGCCATTCCGCCACGACCGCATTAAATTATTTTTAAGGACAAAATCTATTGTATAACATCTGAGACATTAAGTCAATGTTGTTTTTCAATTTTCCTTAAGCGCAATTCAAGCTGGCATTCAATTATCTTCAAGTTAAAATTGGCTGGGGTACCTGGATTCGAACCAGGGCATGACGGGATCAAAACCCGTTGCCTTACCGCTTGGCTATACCCCAAT
>NZ_JASDCW010000008.1:0-116392 GCF_030407685.1 Planococcus sp. APC 3906
TAGCGAGACTCCCGAGACCCCGCAGGAAGCGAAGCGACCGAGGAGGCTTGGGAGCGAGCCCGCGGAAAGCGCAGTTATTTTGCGGAATATCCAAAAAATATAAAAATATCTAACTCAACTTATTTAGAAAGAAGGGATGACATGGTAAAAGGATTGTATATCCATATCCCATTCTGCCATCAGATTTGCCATTACTGTGATTTCAATAAAGTGTTCTTCAAAGACCAGCCCGTAGATGCCTACATCGATTCGGTTGGCAAAGAGCTGGCGCTGTGGAAACAGGAAGGCGCGCTTGATAAGCCGCTGGAAACGATTTTCCTCGGAGGCGGTACGCCGACTTCACTGACGCCGGACCAGCTGCGTAAATTATTGGCGTACGTCCATGAATATGTGCCGATGGCGGAAAATCTGGAATGGACGTCGGAAGCCAATCCGGATGAATTGACGCGCGAGAAGATGCAGGTTTTGTTCGACGGCGGCGTCAACCGTTTGAGCATGGGCGTCCAGTCGTTTGATGCTGACTTGTTGAAGCGGCTCGGCCGCACACATAGCAATAACGATGTCCACAACGCTGTAAAGGCGGCACGCGAAGTGGGCTTTACGAATATTTCATTCGACTTGATGTACGGCCTTCCTGGCCAGACGATGGAAGAATGGGAAGATACGCTGCGCCAGGCATTTGAATTCGACTTGCCGCATTTCTCAGCGTATTCGCTGATCATCGAACCGAAAACGGTTTTCTATAACTTGATGACGAAAGGCAAGCTCAACACGGTGACAGAAGATTTGGAAGCCGATATGTACAACAAGCTGATGAATGAAATGGAAGCGCGTGGTTTGATGCAATACGAGATTTCGAATTTTGCCCGCCCTGGATTTCATTCCAGGCATAATTTGCTTTACTGGGACAACGCCGAATACATCGGAGTCGGTGCAGGAGCCCATGGCTATGTAAACGGCATTCGCTATTCAAACGCCGGCCCGCTGAAAAAATACATGGCGCCGCTCGACGAAGGGCAGCGTCCGGTGTTGAATACGCATGAAGTGCCGGTCCATGAAAAGATGGAAGAGGAAATGTTCCTCGGCCTGCGCAAGACGGATGGCGTATCGACTGAACGCTTCCAGGAGAAATTTGGCCAGCCGCTCGAAGCGGTCTACGGTGGAATCTTGGAGAAAGAAATCGCGAAAGGCAATCTGACTGCTGAAGGCGGCAGCTTGAAGTTGACGCGCCAAGGAAGATTTGTCGGCAACGAAGTGTTCGAGCAATTTCTGCTGGGCGAATAAATCATGTTAAAGCTTTGCATAGAAAGGATGGACCTGTTAAATAGGTCCATCCTTTTTGATTTGGCTTCAGTTAAAA
Source organism: Planococcus sp. APC 3906 (assembly GCF_030407685.1). NCBI lineage: Bacteria > Bacillati > Bacillota > Bacilli > Caryophanales > Caryophanaceae > Planococcus > Planococcus sp. APC 3906. The sequence continues at coordinate 1,361 of NZ_JASDCW010000008.1, forward strand.
GACAGCGGCATTTCGCATTGCCGAATAAAAATACGAAAAAGAGACCTCATCCGTTGACAAGGTTTCTGGAATTTGTTAATTTTAATATAGTCTTAGCACTCGAACCTATAGAGTGCTAACAGAGGTGATGATCATGTTAACAGAACGGCAGTTGCTCATATTGAAAGTAACAGTTGATGATTATATTGAGTCAGCTCAGCCGGTAGGATCGAACCAACTATCAAAAAAATCCGAACTTCCATTCAGCCCGGCAACCATCCGCAATGCGATGGCCGACTTGGAAAAGATGGGCTTTCTTGAAAAGACCCACACTTCTTCTGGGCGCATCCCGTCTCAAAAGGGATATCGCTATTATGTCGACCATTTGCTGACGCTGCGTCCGCTGCCGAAGCAGGATATCTTGCAGCTGCAGTCGATTTTCGATGATAAAATCGCTGAAACGGAAGAAGTTATCAAGCGTTCAGCGATGATTTTATCGGAATTGACCAATTACACGGCGATTCTGCTCGGCCCCGACGTCCGGAAGCATACGGTGAAAAGGCTGTCGATTGTGCCGCTTGGCGCAGACAGCGCTGTGGCGATTATCGTCACTGATTCGGGCCATGTTGAAAATCGGGTATTCCCGATCCCTCCTGGCCTTGATCCGTCTGACATCGAGAAGATGGTGAACATCTTGAACGAGCGGCTGGCAGGTGTTTCGTTGAACGACTTGCACATGCGGCTCGAACAGGAAACCTTGTCGATATTCAGGCAGCATATCAACCGCTATGCCGAACTTTTTACAACTTTCCGGCAAGCGGTCGTGTTGCCGCATGAAGACAATGTCTATTATGCGGGCAAGCTGAATATCCTGAAACAGCCGGATTTCCATGACATCCATAAAATCAGAAGCTTGATGGATGTTATGGAAGAATCGAAGCACATTCCGATGATCATGCCAGCCGGCAGCCTCGGACTACAGATTCGCATTGGCTCGGAAAACACCTTGTCTGCGATGGAAGATTGCAGCGTGATTACCGTCGCTTATGCGATCGGGGAGGAACAGACAGGTTCGATCGCGATAGTAGGGCCGAAGCGCATGGATTACAAACGAGTCGTGACGCTTCTGGATACGCTGAGCGGCGACTTGTCTAAAGAACTGACCCGGTTATTGCGGGGCAAGTGAACAAAAGGAGGAACTGGATTTGGCTAAGAAAAAACAAGCTCCAAAAACCGAAGAAACGATTACAGAAGACGTATTGCAGGAAGAATCGGTTGCGGCCGGCGAAACAATCGCCGAGCCAGCCGATGCAGAGGCGCCTGAAGCGGCTGCCGAAGAACCAGCAGTGGATGAAACAGAAAAACTGCGCGAAGAACTGGAAGCAGAACGCAATAAATACCTGCGCCTGATGGCGGATTTCGATAATTACAAGCGCCGGGCGGTCAAAGACCGGCAGGAAGCGGAAAAATTCCGTGCCCAGTCGGTGCTGGTGGATCTTCTTCCGGTCCTTGATAATTTCGAACGCGCCCTCGCAATGGGGACAGGGAGCGAAGAATCTTCTTCTTTATTAAAAGGAGTCGAAATGGTCCAGAAATCATTGCTTGAAGCGGTCAAACGCGAAGGGCTTGAAGAAATCAAATCAGTCGGGGAAGCATTCGATCCGAATGTCCACCAAGCTGTCATGCAGGAAAAAGATGATTCGGCTGAAGCGGGTTCTGTCTTAATGGAACTCCAAAAAGGGTATACACTCAAAGGCAGAGTGCTTCGTCCGGCAATGGTAAAAGTAAACGAATAAAAACAGTAATGGAGGAATTTTAAATGAGCAAAATTATCGGTATTGACTTAGGTACAACTAACTCAGCAGTCGCAGTATTAGAAGGCGGCGAACCAAAAATCATTCCAAATCCAGAAGGCAACCGTACAACTCCTTCTGTTGTCGCATTCAAAAATGGCGAGCGCCAAGTCGGCGAAGTAGCAAAACGCCAATCCATCACGAACCCGAACACAATCCAGTCAGTCAAGCGCCTAATGGGTACACAAGAAAAAGTGACTGCTGAAGGCAAAGAATATTCGCCACAGGAAGTTTCTGCAATGATCCTTCAATACTTGAAAGGCTACGCAGAAGAATACCTTGGAGAAAAAGTGACAAGAGCGGTTATCACTGTTCCTGCTTACTTCAATGATGCAGAGCGCCAAGCGACAAAAGACGCTGGCCGTATTGCCGGACTTGAAGTAGAGCGCATCATCAACGAGCCGACTGCAGCAGCACTTGCATACGGCCTCGATAAAATGGACAAAGACGAAACTGTCCTCGTTTATGACCTTGGCGGCGGTACGTTCGACGTATCGATCCTTGAACTGGGCGACGGCGTTTTCGAAGTTAAATCAACTGCCGGCGACAACCGTCTGGGCGGAGATGATTTCGATAAATTGATCATCGATTATTTGGTGCAGGAATTCAAAAAAGAGAACGGCATCGACCTTTCCAAAGACAAGATGGCGACTCAACGCTTGAAAGATGCAGCTGAGAAAGCGAAAAAAGACCTTTCAGGTGTTTCTTCCACTCAGATTTCATTGCCATTTATCACGGCTGGCGAAGCTGGACCGTTGCACTTGGAAGTGACAATGTCACGCGCGAAATTCGACGAATTGACGCATGCATTGGTTGAACGCACGATGGGGCCAACTCGCCAAGCATTGAAAGATGCCGGCATTTCAGCTTCAGATTTGGACCGCGTCATTTTGGTCGGCGGATCTACACGTATTCCGGCAGTACAGGAATCCGTTAAGAAATTGACTGGGAAAGAGCCGCATAAAGGCGTTAACCCGGATGAAGTAGTTGCAATGGGTGCAGCAATCCAAGGCGGCGTCTTGAGCGGCGACGTGAAAGATGTTGTATTGCTTGATGTTACACCGTTGTCACTCGGCATCGAAACTATGGGCGGCGTGTTCACGAAATTGATCGAGCGCAACACGACGATCCCGACTTCTAAATCACAGACATTCTCGACTGCAGCTGACAACCAGCCGGCTGTTGATATCCATGTATTGCAAGGTGAGCGCCCGATGGCCGCAGCCAACAAAACACTTGGCCGTTTCCAATTGGCGGATATTCCACCGGCACAGCGCGGTGTACCGCAAATCGAAGTTACTTTCGACATCGATAAAAACGGTATTGTCAGCGTAAAAGCGAAAGACCTTGGTACACAAAAAGAGCAGACCATCACAATCCAATCGAATACTTCACTTACAGATGAAGAAATCGACCGCATGATCAAAGAAGCAGAAGAAAACGCGGATGCAGATGCGAAAGTGAAAGAAGAAGTTGAACTTCGCAACGAAGCAGACCAAGCCGTTTTCCAAACGGACAAAACGATCGCGGATCTTGGCGAAGTGGTAACTGAAGAAGAGAAAAAACAAGCTGAAGATGCACGCGACGAATTGAAGTCGGCGCTTGAAGGCGACAGCATCGACACAATCCGCGAGAAGAAAGATAAATTGCAGGAAATTCTGCAAGGCCTTTCGATGAAAGCATACGAGCAGGCTGCACAAGCACAGCAAGCTGCCGGTGAACAAGGCGGCGCACCAGAAAACGACGATATCGTTGACGCAGACTTTGAAGAAGTAAACGACGACAAAAAATAAAAACATGAAAAAGTCAAAGCAAAGCAAGCTGCTTTGGCTTTTTCAATGTCTTTGCAACCGCAATTAGAACCGTGTACAATAACAGTTGATTGCAAGAGGGAGAGTGACGTATGAACAAGCGAGATTATTACGAGGTGCTTGGGGTATCCAAGACAGCTTCTAAAGAAGAAATAAAAAAAGCGTACCGGAAATTATCGAAGCAATTCCACCCGGATATCAATAAAGAAGCGGACGCTTCTGAAAAATTCCAGGAAGTAAAAGAAGCATACGAAATGCTGAGCGACGACCAGAAACGTGCGCAATATGACCAATTCGGCCATCAGGATCCAAACCAAGGATTTGGCGGCGGCGGTGCTGACGGCTTCGGATTCGAAGATATTTTCAGCACGTTTTTCGGCGGCGGCACAAGACGCCGCGACCCGAATGCACCAAGAAAAGGTGACGATCTCCAGTATTCGATGACAATCGAATTCATGGACGCCGTATTCGGAAAAGAAACGGAAATTGAATTGCCGAAAGACGAAACATGCGGAACATGCCACGGCTCAGGCGCAAAACCTGGCACGAAGCCGAAAACTTGTCCGTATTGCGAAGGTTCAGGCCAGTTGAATGTTGCACAGGATACGCCGTTCGGCCGCATGGTCAACCGACGTGCTTGCCATCATTGCCAAGGGTCAGGCCAAATCATCGAGGAAAAATGCACGACTTGCCGCGGTGAAGGGACAGTCCGCAAAACGAAAAAAATCAAAGTCACCATTCCTGCAGGCGTGGACGATGGCCAGCAATTGCGCGTATCGGGCCAAGGCGGCGCCGGCGTCAATGGAGGACCAGCAGGAGATCTCTATGTCGTATTCCGCGTCAAACCGCATAAAGAATTCGAACGTGAAGGCGACGACATCTATTTGGATCTGCCGATCACATTTGCACAGGCAGCACTCGGGGACGAAATCGAAGTGCCGACTGTTTCTGGCAAAGTGAAGCTTAAAATTCCTGCCGGCACCCAAAGCGGCGCACGTTTCCGCTTGAAAGGCAAAGGCGTTAAAAATGTACACGGCTATGGCACTGGAGACCAGCACATTGTCATCCGCGTCAAAACACCGACAAAACTCAACGAGCGCCAAAAACAATTGCTTCGCGAGTTTGCTGAAATCAGCGGTGACATTCCGGAAGAACAAGGCAGTTCGCTTTTCGATAAAATCAAACGCACCATAAAAGGTGAATAAAGGAGCCAGTCCTACATGAAATGGTCAGAACTAGCAATCCATACGACAAATGAAGCCGTTGAACCCGTTTCCAATATTTTGCACGAAGCGGGTGCAAGCGGCGTCGTCATCGAAGATGCGGAGGATTTGACGAAAGAGCGCGAATACAAATTCGGCGAAATCTATTCGCTGAATCCGGATGATTTCCCGAAAGAAGGCGTCATCCTGAAAGCGTATCTGCCCGTCAACAGCTTTTTGGGGGAAACGGTTGAAGCCATCAAATTGGCGATCAATAACCTGGTTTCGTATGACATCAATATCGGGGCCAATGTCGTGACGATCAGTGAAGTGAACGAAGAGGAATGGGCAACTGCATGGAAAAAATATTACCATCCGGTCAAAATTTCCCAACGCTTTACAATCGTCCCGACATGGGAAACCTATGAACCGGTATCAAGCGATGAATTGATCATTGAACTGGATCCGGGAATGGCGTTTGGCACCGGCACACATCCGACGACGGTCATGAGCCTGCAGGCGCTTGAAAAGACAGTGAAGTCTGGGCAGCGCGTCATTGACGTCGGCACGGGTTCAGGTGTCTTGGCGATTGGCGCGGCATTGCTCGGCGCATCCCATGTGCATGCATTGGATTTGGACGATATTGCCGTCACTGCTGCAAAAATCAACGTCAAACTCAATAAAGTCCAGGACCGCACAACGGTCGTTCAAGGCAATTTGCTGGATACGATCAAAGAGCCTGGAGATGTCGTCGTTGCCAATATTTTGGCCGAAATCATCATTTCCTTCACTGATGATGCGTTTCAAGTGGTAAAACCAGGCGGCCATTACATCACTTCCGGCATCATTTCCGCTAAAAAGAATGATGTGAAAGAAGCGCTTGAAGCATCTGGCTTTGTCGTTGAAGACATCATGATGATGGAAGACTGGGTAACGATTATTTCAAAAAAACCGGAATAACGGGGTGCGGAAATGCAGAGATATTTCATAGAAGGCAAATTTCCCGAAAACCGAATAATAACCATAACTGGCGATGATGCGAAGCACATCGCCAAAGTTATGCGCCAAAGCATCGGGGATCAATTTATCGCAGTCATTGAAGAAACAGCTTTTCTTGCAACGATCCAGGCGGCAGATTTTGATATTGAAGCAAAAGTCGGTTCGGCAATCGAAACGGAAGTGGAAATGCCGAAACGGGTGGCGATTGCTTGTGGATTGCCGAAAGGCGACAAACTTGATTTGATTGTCCAAAAAGCGACAGAACTCGGCATGTACGAAATGATTCCGTTTGCGGCAGAGCGGTCCATCGTCAAATGGGATGCGGGAAAAAGCGAAAAGAAACGCAGCCGGCTCGAGAAGATTGCCAAAGAAGCGGCAGAACAATCTCACCGGACGCACATCCCGCAGATACATAACGTCCATAGCTTCAAGCAGTTGGTGGAGAAGGCTGCGGACTTTGACGCTGTCATCGTCGCTTATGAAGAAGAGGCGCGAGAAGGCGCTAGAACGCGGTTTGCTGAAATTTTAAAATCAATGTATGATAAAAGTTCATTCCTATTGATCTTCGGTCCGGAAGGCGGAATTTCAGAAAATGAAGTGGTGGCCTTGAAACAAAATGGTGCGATCTTCACTTCTCTTGGGCCGCGCATCTTGCGAACCGAAACGGCTCCTTTATATGCATTGGCTGCAATGTCTTATGAATTCGAGTGATTGAATGACAACTAATACGAAAAACAGAATGGAGTTTTAAACATGACAAACATCGCATCTTATATCGACCACACATTATTAAAGCCAGAGGCGACAAAAGAACAGATCGTCAAACTATGCCAAGAGGCTGCTGAATATAAATTTGCTTCTGTTTGCGTTAACCCTGCATGGGTATCGGTATCAGCCAAAGAATTGTCTGACAGCCCGGTTAAAGTCTGCACAGTAATCGGCTTCCCGCTTGGCGCATCGACTTCAGAAACAAAAGCGTTCGAAACAGCTGACGCAATTGCGAAAGGCGCGGAAGAAATCGATATGGTCATCAACATCGGCGCATTGAAGAGCGGCGACGAAGAACTTGTGAAAAACGACATCAAAGCGGTCGTTGAAGCAGCAAAAGGCAAAGCGATCGTCAAAGTGATCATCGAAACCTGCCTATTGACTGATGAAGAGAAAGCAGTTGCTTCACGCTTGTCGAAAGAAGCGGGCGCAGATTTCGTCAAAACTTCTACCGGCTTCTCTACTGGCGGAGCAACAGTAGCGGATGTTAAGCTAATGCGCGAAACGGTCGGTCCGGACCTGGGCGTAAAAGCATCTGGCGGCGTAAGAAGCCTTGAAGATCTTCAAGCAATGATCGATGCTGGAGCGACTCGCATCGGCGCCAGCTCTGGCGTGCAGATCATGCAGGGGCTAACTTCAAATTCCGATTATTAAGTATTGACCTTAGGTAGGGATTGCGTTATAATTTTATAGTATATAACACTAGTTGTTATCTGCTTCAACGTGTGTTCGGAGGGAGGGAAAAAGAGATGACAAAAACAACTGTTCGTAAAAACGAATCAATTGAAGATGCTCTTCGCCGCTTCAAACGCACTGTTTCTAAATCCGGAACAATGCAAGAGGTAAGAAAGCGCGAGTATTATGATAAACCGAGCGTGAAACGCAAACTGAAATCAGAAGCTGCGCGTAAACGTAAATTTTAATTGACTTTACTTTAAAATTGACTATTAAAAAATATGAACGACAGCCTAAACCGTCTGCACATTCTATGTGCAGGCGGTTTTTCTATATCTTTTTTTTGCACGTGGCCACAACTTGCCTCCAGCCGTTCATAATTTCATCACTCTTTGCCGGAAGCGCTCCGTTTTGTAAGCGCATTCTTTCGTTTTCACGAAATGTTTCATTTATAATAGAATTATCAGCGGAATGTGAAACCATTTCCGCTGCTGTACGTAGAATAAGACAGCAGTAAAATGAAAGGAGCGATTCCTTTGCGCAGCGTCAAAGCCTTTGTGGCTTTTGGATTTCTGTTATTATCTTTTGCAATGCTGCTGCCGGCGTTCAATGCGGCTGGACCCACTGTTTATGTTGTACCGATTGAAGATGAGGTCGAGCGGGGCTTGCAGGCGTTCATTGAACGTGCGCTTGAGGAAGCGGAAGACGCGGATGCGGAAGCGGTCATTTTCGAAATCGATACGCCGGGCGGATTTGTTAACGCAGCAGATGGCATTGCCAGACTGTTGAGCGACACTAAGCTCGAGACCATCGCTTTTGTCAACCGGGATGCTTTGTCGGCCGGTGCGTTTCTGGCATTGAATGCGGATGAAATCTACATGCATCCCAATAGCCGTATGGGCGCTGCACAAGTGATCGACCAAGCGGGCAATGCGGCCGGAGACAAAGCGAACAGCGCTTGGCTCTCGTCAATGGAAAATGCTGCCGCTTCGTCAGGGCGCGATCCGCTATACGCATTGGCAATGGCGGATGCTGGAATCGACTTGCCTGAACTGCAGGCGGCTGAAGGGCAACTGTTGACCTTGAACGCTGCCGAAGCCCGGGAAGTGAGCTATTCGGAAGGGACAGTTTCTTCTATAGAAGAATTGCTGACGGCGAAAGGATGGCAGGATGCACAATTAGTTGCCGTAGATGAAACCTTTTCCGAGACATTGGCCAGGTTTTTGACGAATCCTGTTGTCGTCCCATTTCTGCTGTCGATTGCGGCGCTCGGCTTGCTGCTTGAATTATTTACACCGGGGGTCGGCATTCCAGGATTCATGGGCTTGCTCTCATTGATGCTTTTCTTTTATGGGCATTTGGTGGCAGGGTTGGCCGGCTACGAATCAATCGTCCTGCTGGTCATCGGACTGGGTCTGTTGATCACCGAGTTTTTTGTGCCGGGAGGCATTGCCGGCATTTTGGGCATTGCAGCAGTGCTCGGCAGCATCTTTTTGGCTGGTGGAGATCCGATGGCCACGGCCATCTCAATTCTTATTGCAATGATAGCAGCTACAGCAGGGATGGTGATTATAGTGAAATTTTTCGGCAAACGGCCGCATTTATTCAAGCGGCTGATTTTAACGGATGCAACCGATACGAAAAGCGGCTATGTATCAGCGGTCAACCGTCCGGAGCTTGTCGGCCGGCTAGCGATGACAGCAACAGCATTACGGCCTTCTGGAACGATCAAACTTGACGATGAATGGATAGATGCTGTCTCAGATGGCCGCTTTATCGATCCTAAAACGCAAGTGAAGATCATCAAGGTCGAAGGGTCGCGGATCGTTGTCCGCGAACTTGAAAAAGAAGAGGAGGAATAATTTATGGGTATTGAAGCAATTGGATTAGGTGCAATAATTATCGGCATTATCATCGTACTCGCAATATTCTTCACGTTTGTGCCGATCACGCTTTGGATTTCGGCATTAGCTGCAGGCGTCAGAATCAGCATTTTCACGTTAATCGGGATGCGCCTGCGCCGCGTTATTCCATCACGCATCGTCAACCCGTTGATCAAAGCATCAAAAGCGGGATTGACCGTCACCATCAACCAATTGGAAAGCCATTACTTGGCGGGCGGTAACGTCGACCGCGTCGTTAACGCATTGATCGCGGCTCACCGTGCCAACATCGAATTGCCGTTCGAACGTGCAGCGGCAATCGACCTTGCAGGGCGTGACGTTTTGGAAGCCGTACAAATGTCGGTAAATCCGAAAGTCATCGAAACGCCATTTATCGCAGGTGTTGCGATGGACGGAATTGAAGTAAAAGCGAAAGCCAGAATCACCGTACGCGCGAACATCGACCGCCTTGTCGGTGGTGCGGGTGAAGAAACGATCGTAGCCCGTGTCGGCGAAGGGATTGTCTCGACACTCGGTTCAAGCTCAAGCCATAAAAAAGTCCTTGAAAATCCGGATTTGATTTCGCAAACGGTTCTTGGCAAAGGGCTCGATTCAGGTACAGCATTTGAAATCCTGTCGATCGATATTGCGGATGTGGATATCGGCAAAAACATCGGCGCAGAACTTCAGACAGAACAAGCTGAAGCCGATAAGAAAATCGCTCAGGCGAAAGCCGAAGAGCGCCGCGCAATGGCTGTTGCCAGCGAGCAGGAAATGAAAGCCAAAGTTGTCGAAATGAGAGCGAAAGTTGTCGAAGCGGAAGCGGAAGTTCCAATGGCGATGTCAGAAGCACTCCGTGCTGGCAATTTCGGTGTCATGGATTACATCAATTATAAAAACGTCCAAGCGGACACAAGCATGAGAGATTCAATTGCACGGACCGGCTCGGATAAATCAGACGATAAATAACAGCCGCCGGCAAAGGAGGTTTTCGCATGGAAGGTCTCATAATGGCACTCGTCATCATGGCGATTGGCGCATTTTTCAATAACAAAAAACCGGATGGCGCGTCGGAAACACCGGACAAAAGGCGGCGTGCCCCGGCGACAACTGGACAGCGCACTCTGAGACGGGTTGAAGACTACGCCAGAGAAAAGTACGGTGAATTGCAGACACAGATGAAAGAACATCCGGAACAGGCGAAAAAGGTCATGGACAAAGTCGACCAAGCGAAATCAAGATTGCCGCAGCGAGAAATTCAGCAGGCGATGAAACCGCTCGCTTCAACTGGCAGGCTGTCGGCCCATAAAGCACCTGAAGAAGTCCGCGATATGCGCAAGAAAGAAGAGTTATCCGATATTTTCCCGTTAGAAGCGGAAGATTTGCAAAAGGCGATCATTTATTCGGAAATCCTATTGCCCCCCAAATCAAAAAGATGAATGCAAGCCGGCCTGAAACATGGGCCGGTTTTTTATTTTTAATAATATTATTATGTAAACTAATTAAGAAGGAAATTGTTTTACAACTCTTCCTCATAAATGATACAGTTGATTTATAATAAATTTGAAATTTCAAGGAGCGACTACATGACAGACAACCCATTACTAGAACTGCATGTGAAGGATCCAAATGAAGCGGTGCTGCTGCTCGGGATTTCCGATAACCACATGACATTGATCGAAGAAGCTTTACAAATCCAAATAATTACCCGCGGTGAAGTCATCCGGCTGTCAGGCTCGGAAGAAGGCCAGCAAGTAGGTAAATTATTAATAGAGCAATTGCTGAAAGTGATCCGCAAAGGCATCAACATCGACCAGCGCGACATCGTCTCGGCGATCGAAATGGCGAAATCCGGCACGATCGAGTATTTCGCTGAATTATACGACGAAGAAGTGGCACGCAACGCCGCTGGCAAAGTGATCCGTGCGAAAACGATCGGCCAGCGCCAATATGTCCATGGCATCCGCAACAACGACTTGATTTTTGCGGTCGGGCCAGCTGGTACCGGAAAAACGTATTTGGCTGTTGTCTTGGCTGTTCAGGCATTGAAAAATGGCCATGTCAAAAAAATCATCCTTACCCGTCCAGCTGTTGAAGCTGGCGAAAGCCTCGGTTTTTTGCCTGGCGATTTGAAAGAAAAAGTCGATCCTTATCTGCGGCCGTTGTATGACGCTTTGCACGACGTTCTTGGCTTGGAGCAGACCAACCGTTTCATCGAGCGCGGCACGATTGAAGTGGCTCCGCTCGCTTATATGAGAGGGCGTACGCTTGATGAAGCGTTTGTCATTCTCGATGAAGCGCAGAATACCACGAAAGCGCAGATGAAAATGTTCCTGACACGTCTTGGCTTTGGTTCCAAGATGATCATCACCGGCGATAAAACCCAAATCGATTTGCCGCGCGGAGCGGAATCGGGGCTCATCGCAGCTGAAAAAGTATTGCAAGGCGTTCGAGGCATCCACGTCCAATACTTAGAGCGCGGCGATGTTGTCCGCCATCCACTTGTGTCAAAAATCATTGAAGCATATGAAAACCAGCCTTCTGTCTAGGCTGGTTTTTTTAGTCGATTTAAGTACAGAATTTCAAATATATAGAAATCTTCCGTGATATCCCCGTAGTTAATTGGTATGATAGAAGTACTAGAAGCGGGGTGTCGTTATGGCAGAACGATGGAAGCGAATATATGAAAAAGCAGGTTACCGGACGCTGTCGATAGCGTTGCTGCTGGGCATCGGTTTGGCGATTTTCGGGTTCCTTTATAGTTCAGTAGCGGGCGAAAGTTATGATATTGAATTGTTCCAGCTGTCGGACGAAACAATCCGCTCAGCAAAAACAGTGGAAGACCCTGTCAGGACGGAACAAGAAAGACAGCGTGCAGCTGCGGAAATATTGCCGAGCTACCAATTCAATGAAGAAAGCGCGGGCAATCAGTTGGCGGTCATCGAGTCGCTATTCGGCTACATCAGCGATGCCCGCTTAACGCCGGGGCAGAAGCCGGAAGAAGGACCGAAGATGCCTGAGATGCTGGACGCCCTGAGCGAAAGCTTACGGCTCATGGAGACGAGCGACAATGGCCTGCGGCTGACTCAAGAGATGCAGCGCGAACTGCTGCTGTTGCCTGAAGACAGCCTGCAAGCAATGGAAGCGATCATTAAGCGGCTTGTCGAAGCGGAACTCGCTGAACCGGTCCGGTTGGACGAATTGCCAGGGGCCCGCAATCGAGTCGAACAGCAATTGCGGGAGGAAACCGGAATTCCGGCTTCTGTCCTGCAGGCGGCGATTTCAATCGGGCGTTTCGCGATTGTCCCGAATGACATCATCAATGAGGAATTGACGCAAGCCCAAGCAAAACAGGCTATGGCAAGCATTGAGCCGACGCGCATCCTTCAAGGCCAGGTTCTCGTACAGGAAGGCCAAGTTGTGGATAAGGAAATCTATCGCCAGCTGCAATTGAGCGGCATGACGCAAGACCAGGCGGATTATAAACCGGTCTTTGGGCTCGCATTGTTTGTCTTTATCGCCGTCGGACTTCTTGCAGTTATCATGCATCGCACCAATAAACAGCGGATCAATAAATTAAAATGCCTGCTCGTCATCGGGGCGGTGCTGCTAATTTCGTTGTCGTTGATGAAACTTGTGGCTTCGGTCAGCGGCAATTTCGATGTCATCATCGCATTCCTGTTTCCTTCTGCGTTAGCGGGTATGCTTGTGCGGTTGGTGCTGAATGAACGGGCTGCAATTTACACGACGTTTTTAGTAGGGGCCATCGGGGGTATGATGTTGCAAGAGGGCAGTGCCTTCACCTTGCAGATGGAAATCACACTTTACATCCTTTTCGGGGGATTGGCTGGCGTTTACCTGATCGACCAGGAAGGGCGCCGCGGCAAAGTGCTGCAGACAAGTATGGTGGTTGCCGCCACCAATGCGTTGTTCATCGGTTTTTATTTATTGATTGCCCAAAGCCAGTATGACTGGCGTGAAATCGGCTTTTATTTCGCAGCCGCGCTTGTATCGGGGATTGCTTCCGGGGCAATGGCGATCGGCTTGCTGCCGTTCTTTGAAAGTGCGTTCGGCATTTTGTCGACGATGAAGCTGATCGAGCTGTCGAACCCCAATCATCCGCTGATCAAACGCATCTTGATGGAAACGCCTGGCACCTATCATCACAGCGTAATGGTGGCGAATTTGGCGGAAGCTTCGTGCGAGGCGATCGGAGCGGATGGTTTGCTTGCGCGCGTCGGCTGTTATTACCACGACATCGGCAAAACGGTGCGGCCGCAGTTTTTCATTGAAAATCAGGTCCATATGAAAAATCCGCATGATTCGCTGCCGCCTGAAATGAGCCGCGATATCATCATTTCCCATGGTACACTGGGGGCGGACATTCTCCGCGAGCATAAGATGCCGAAAGAAATCGTCGATATTGCGGAACAGCATCACGGCACCAGCCTGCTGAAATTCTTCTATTTCAAAGCGAAGGAAAAAGATCCGGCGCTGGATGAAGAAGAATACCGTTACGCGGGGCCGAAGCCGCAGTCAAAAGAAGCGGCTGTCATATCGGTAGCTGACAGCGTAGAAGCGGCTGTCAGGTCAATGAAAGAACCAACATCAGAAAAGATAAAAAAATTGGTCAATGCGATTGTAGAAGATAAACTGAAAGATGGGCAATTCGATGAATGTGATCTGACGATGAAAGAAATCCATGCGATCAAACAGGTCATGTGCGAAACCTTGAACGGGATATTCCATTCCCGCATCGAATATCCGGCAGAAACGAAATAATGGGAGGGACAGCCATGCTGACAATCGATTTGATGGACGAAACGGAAACATTGGGAAACAGTGAACTGTCATTTGTGGAAAAAGTGCTGAAGCACGCTGCAGAGACGGAAAATGTAGGCGAAGCGGAAGTCTCGGTGACTTTTGTGACGAATGCTATTATCCAGGATATGAATAAAGAATACCGCGGCAAGGACACGCCGACCGATGTCATTTCGTTCGCCATGGAAGAATTGGGCGAGGGAGAGCAGGCAATCGTCGGATCCGAAGAGCCGCGCATGCTTGGAGACATCGTCATCTCACTGGACCGCACGAAGGAACAAGCGGCGGATTACGGCCATTCGTTCGAACGGGAACTTGGTTTTCTCGCGGTCCATGGCTTTTTGCACCTGCTTGGCTACGACCATATGGATGCAGAAGAAGAAAAGGAAATGTTCGCAAGACAAGAGAAAATCCTTGCTTCACTCGGCATAACGCGTGGCGAGCATGGCGGGGAATAAATTTTTACAGTCTTTTAAATTTGCTGGCCAAGGGATTGCGGCTGCAGCCAAGCGCGAACGCAATATGAAATTCCATCTAGCGGCGGCGATTGTGGTGATTGTGGCTGCTGCGCTAACGGGCGTATCCAGCAGTGAATGGCTGGCGCTCATCGGCGTGATCGGTGGGATGCTTGCGCTGGAAATGATCAATACCGCGATTGAGCGAGTGGTTGATTTGGCATCTCCGGAACTGCATCCATTGGCGAAAGAAGCGAAAGACATTGCGGCGGGCGCAGTTTTGGTATTTGCCGCCGCAAGTGCTATAATTGGTTTACTAATATTTCTACCAAAATGGTTTTAACTTACAGAGGTGATTCGCAATGGAAAAAGAACAATTGATCAAAGAAGCCATAACAGCACGCGAACAGGCATATGTGCCTTATTCGAAATTCAAGGTCGGCGCCGCGCTGATTACCAAAAGCGGAAAAGTATACCACGGCTGCAATATCGAGAATGCAGCTTACTCAATGACGAATTGCGCGGAACGTACAGCGATGTTCAAAGCCGTATCAGAAGGCGATAAAGATTTTGCAGCGATTGCTGTTGTCGCCGATACAAAAGGCGCGGTTTCGCCGTGCGGAGCATGCCGCCAAGTAATTGCGGAATTCTGTGCGCCGGATATGCCGGTCTACTTAACAAATTTGCAAGGCGACGTACAGGAAACGACAGTCAGTGAACTGCTTCCAGGCGCGTTTTCAACGGAGGATTTAGATTATGCAGCAGGGAAATAAGAACGGTTTCAAATCAGGTTTCATTTCGATTATCGGCCGCCCGAATGTCGGGAAATCGACATTCTTGAACCGTGTTGTCGGGCAGAAAATCGCCATCATGAGCGATAAACCGCAGACAACCCGCAATAAAGTGCAAGGCGTTGTAACGACTGACGAAAGCCAGATGGTTTTCATCGACACGCCAGGCATCAACGAACCACGCCATAAATTGGGCGATTTCATGCTGAAAGTGGCAAAGAACACGTTCCGTGAAGTGGACGTGCTGCTTTTTGTTGCCAGTGCAGATGAGCGCATCGGCAAACAGGACCGTTTTGTCCTCGATATGCTGAAAGGCATCGACGTCCCGGTATTCCTGGTCTTGAATAAAATCGACCAGGTCCACCCGGATGATCTGCCAAAAATCATCGAATCTTATAAAAAAGAATTCGATTTTGCTGAAGCTGTGCCGATTTCGGCCATTCAAGGCAATAACGTCGACAACCTGTTGGCGAAAATCGCCGAACGCTTGCCGGAAGGGCCGCAGTATTACCCGTCCGACCAAGTGACGGACCATCCAGAGCGTTTCATCATCTCTGAACTGATTCGTGAAAAGGCGCTGCATTTGACGCGTGAAGAAATTCCGCATTCGATTGCTGTCGTTATCGAGAAAATCGCACCGGACGCAGAGCATGAGGGCATGATCCGCGTTCAGGCGACGATCATGGTTGAACGCGATTCCCAAAAAGGCATCGTCATCGGCAAAAAAGGCGTCTTGCTGAAAGAAATCGGCTCACGCGCCCGCAAGGATATCGAAAACTTGCTTGGTTCAAGAGTTTATTTGGACCTTTGGGTTAAAGTACAGAAAGATTGGCGCAACAAAGCAATGCACCTCCGCGATTTCGGGTTTAGAGACGACGAATACTAAGGAGCCGGCTTATGCTGAATCAAATCGAAGGTATTGTGATCCGCGCCCGCCCGTATGGTGAAAATAATAAAATCGTGACCTTATTCACACGCGATGCCGGCAAAATCACGTGCATGGCGCGGGGCGCGAAAAAACCGTCCAGCCGTTTGGCGGCAGTGACACAGCCTTTCACGCATGGCAGTTTTTCCATCTTCAAAGGCAAAGGCATGGGAACGCTGCAAGGCGGGGACCAGCTGGAATCGCTGCGCCATATCCGGGAAGACATCATGAAAACCGCTTATGCCAGCTACATCGTCGAATTGATCGACCGGCTGACGGAGCAGGACGAGCCGCAGCCAGCGATTTACGATTTGCTGTACCAGGCACTTCATGCAATCGAAGAAGAGTACGACCCGGAAGCGATTTCGCTGTTCGTGGAATGGAAAATGCTGCCGACCGCTGGATTGACGCCGACGCTGCACGAATGTGCGAATTGCGGAGCGACAGATGGCGAATTCGCCTTCTCGTTCCAGGAAATGGGCTTCTTATGCCATCGCTGTTTCCATATCGACCGCTACATCATCCGGCTCAGCCCGTCGCTCGTCAAGCTTATCCGCACGTTTTATTTCGTGCCGATCGAGCGTGTCGGGTCGCTGAAGCTGAAAAAAGAAACGAAATCGATCGTCAAAGGAATCGTCCGTTCGATTTACGAAGAACAGGCGGGAATCCGGCTGAAATCGAGGAGCTTCCTCGAACAGCTTGACCGGACGCCGGAGTTTCTGCCGAAAAAACCAGAAAAAGACCCGCAGCAGGATGAATTTTCCTGAGCGGGTCTTTTTTTTGTGAGGAAAATATATTAGGGAGATGGATACTGTCCGCATTTTAGGAATACGGTCCGTTCGAGGTGAAATACGGTCCGCAACTGCTCCAATACTGTCGGGAAGCACTCCAATACGATCCGGAAGCTGCTAAAAAGGAATCGAATAAAAAAAAACCGGTGCATCACGAAGATGCACCGGTCTAAATGTTTAGAACTGGATGTGTTTTTCGATGTAAGATTGAACGTCAGCGATTGGCATGCGCGTCTGTTCCATTGAGTCGCGGTGGCGGACAGTAACTTGGCCGTCTTCGACTGAATCGAAATCGTATGTGATGCAGAACGGCGTACCGATTTCATCCTGGCGGCGGTAGCGTTTACCGATTGACTGGGAATCGTCGTAGTCCACCATGAAATGCTTGGCAAGATCAGCGAATACTTCAGTCGCGCCGTCAGCCAATTTTTTCGATAATGGCAAGATTGCCGCTTTATACGGCGCAAGGGCAGGGTGCAGTTTCAGCACAGTACGCTTATCGTCGTTTTCAAGTTCTTCCACGTGGTAAGCGTCCACAAGGAAAGCAAGGGTTACACGGTCCGCACCAAGTGAAGGCTCGATGCAATAAGGCACATAGCGTTCATTCGTAACCGGGTCGATGTAATTGAAATCTTCGCCGGAATGCTCCATATGGCGCTTCAAGTCGAAGTCTGTGCGGTCCGCGATGCCCCAAAGTTCGCCCCAGCCGAATGGGAATTTGTATTCGATGTCGACAGTGGCGTTCGAGTAATGGGACAATTCGTCTGCATCGTGTTCGCGCAGGCGCATATTGTCTTCTGACATGTTGAGGTTCAACAGCCAGTTTTTGCAGAAATCGCGCCAGTACGCGTACCATTCCAAGTCTTCGCCCGGTTTGCAGAAGAATTCAAGTTCCATTTGCTCAAATTCGCGCGTTCGGAACGTGAAATTGCCTGGTGTGATTTCGTTTCGGAAACTTTTGCCGATTTGTGCGATGCCGAATGGCATTTTCTTGCGCATCGAGCGCTGGACGTTCTTATAGTTGACGAAAATCCCTTGAGCCGTTTCAGGGCGCAGGAAGATTTCGTTTGTGGAAGCTTCAGTAACGCCTTGGAACGTTTTGAACATCAAATTGAATTGGCGGATGTCCGTGTAATCTTGTTTGCCGCAAACTGGGCATTTGATTTCGTGTTCTTGGATCAATTCAGCCATGCGTTCGAAAGACAGGCCGTCGACGATCATTTCAATGCCTTTTGCGTCAAGCGCGTCTTCGATCAATTTGTCTGCGCGGTGGCGCGTTTTGCAGCTCTTGCAGTCGATCATCGGATCGTTGAAGTTTCCGACGTGGCCGGAAGCCACCCACGTTTTCGGGTTCATCAGGATGGCGGCGTCCAAACCGACGTTATGCACCGATTCCTGGACGAATTTTTTCCACCATGCTTTTTTGATGTTGTTTTTCAATTCGACGCCAAGTGGGCCGTAATCCCACGTATTTGCCAGGCCTCCATAAATTTCAGAGCCTGGGAATACAAAGCCTCTGTGTTTTGCTAACGCTACTACATCTTCCATTGACATAAAAAAACCTCCATAAAATAAAAAATCGCACACGTCCCGGACATATAGTCCGAGGACGAGTACGTTATGACCCGCGGTTCCACCCCGATTGGCTGCACAGCATGCAACCCTCTTAAAAAATATGGCTCCAGAGTGCCTTTTCCTGTCGTTGCGGGCTTTCACCATCCCCGCTCGCTTTATGCAACAGTACTCTAATCTCTATCATTGCCAGCTATTTAATTCTATAGTATTGTAACATGGCATTCTTTTCTTCGCAATATGGCTTTAATTAGTATATAATAATTAACATTGAGTATAACATATTTTGAGGCGGTGAGTCCGATCGAACTCAATAAGAGACAAGAAGAGATATTGCGCATCGTCAAAGGCAATGGCCCGATTACGGGTGAGCAGATTGCAGATCGTCTGCATTTGACGCGTGCTACATTACGGCCCGATTTGGCCATTTTGACGATGGCAGGGTTCCTGGATGCCCGACCGCGTGTCGGTTATTTTTATTCCGGCAAAAAACCGGGCCAGGACATTTCGGATACGATGAACAATATGAAAGTAAAGGATTTCCAATCGATCCCGGTTGTTGTCCGGGAAGACGTCAGTGTCTATGATGCCATCAGCCAGATGTTTCTTGACGATGTCGGAACGCTGTTCGTCGTCGATAAGAATTCTTATTTGACTGGCGTACTGTCCCGCAAAGATTTGCTGCGGACGAGCCTAGGCAGCCAGAATCTGGGCGCTATCCCTGTACATATCATTATGACGAGGATGCCGAACATTACATTCTGCACCAAGAACGATTCGCTGATCCAAGCGGCACATCGCCTGATCAACCAGCAAATCGACGCGCTCCCGGTCGTTGAAGAGCAGCCTGACGGATTCAAGGTTGTCGGCCGCCTGACCAAGACGAATATTACACGCGCATTTTTATCTTTATCGGAAAGCCATGAATTGTGAGGTGCATAAAATGAAACAACTCCGCTTGTTCGTTGTCTCCGATTCAGTAGGAGAAACGGGTGAATTGGTCGCCAAAGCCGCCGTAAGCCAGTATCTATACGCGGATCAAAATGCGGTGATGAAACGCTTCCCATACATTGATTCGATTGAACATCTGCATGAAATCATCAAACTGGCGTCTCAGCAAAACGCATTTATCGTGTATACGCTTGTTTCGAAAGAACTGAGAATGTATCTGTCCGCAGAAACGGTGAAACTCGGTGTTCCCGCAGTCGATTTGATGGGGCCGCTGATGGATGCGCTCGAAGACCAGCTCGGCGCGAAGCCGCTTGAAGAAGCCGGACTCGTTCGGAAACTCGACGACGATTATTTCAAAAAAGTCGAAGCGATCGAATTTGCAGTCAAGTATGACGACGGACGCGATCCGCGCGGCATCCTGATGGCCGATATTGTGCTTGTTGGAATCTCCCGAACTTCCAAGACGCCGCTGTCGCAGTATTTGGCGCATAAACGCCTGAAAGTGGCGAATGTCCCGCTGGTGCCTGAAGTGGACCCGCCGGAGGAGCTGTATCAAGTGGACCCGGCTAAATGCTTTGGCCTGGTGATATCACCGGACAAGCTCAACCACATCCGCAAAGAACGCTTGATTGCGCTCGGCTTGAACGACGATGCCAATTACGCGCAAATCAACCGCATCCATGAAGAAATCACCCATTTCTATAAAGTGGTCGACCGCATCGGCTGTGAAGTTCTCGATGTCACAAACCGGGCAGTAGAAGAAACGGCCAACCTGATTTTAAATAAACGAAAATAGAACGACAGATGAAGCCACCTGTATAGGCGGTTTTTCTGTTTTATGTGTGGATTATTTCAGGAAAACGTTTTATAATGAAGAATTGTGGATAAAACTATACTAAGGCGCGCAAAACGTGCGTCATCTTTTTGCAAAAAGATGAAGGAATTCACCAAAGAATCTCGAATTAAATATGTTAAGCAAAAAAGAATGGTGATGAAATGTCAAATCGAGTTCCTGAAGAAGTAATCGAGCAAATCCGCTCTACGGCAGATATTGTAGATATAGTCGGCGAGTACGTTCAGCTGACGAAAAGGGGGCGCAACTGGTTTGGCCTATGCCCTTTCCATGGTGAAAGCACACCTTCATTTTCTGTAACATCCGACAAGCAGATTTTCCATTGCTTCGGTTGCGGCGCAGGCGGAAATGTTATTACATTTTTAATGGATATTGAAAATGTGACTTTCCAGGAAGCTTTGGCAAAGCTTGGCCAACGCGCAGGAATTGAAGTGGAAGTCAATGCCCCGGGCGATTCGGCACCGGCGATTTCCAAAAGCGACAGCCAGTTGATTGTGATGCATGAATTTGCTGCTGATATGTATCATCACATCTTGCTCAATACAGAAGAAGGGCAGGCAGCATTGGATTATTTGGAGAATCGGGGATTCACCCGTGAATTGATTGAGAAATACCGCATTGGCTGGTCTCTTCCAGAGTGGAATTACATGGCAACGGCGCTGCAGCGCAAAGGCTTTAGCGAAGAGGAATTGACGGCAAGCGGATTGGCGATCCAGCGTGAGCAGGGCAATGGCTATTTTGACCGTTTTCGCGGTAGAATTATGTACCCGATCATGAACGAAAGCGGCAAAACCATCGCATTTTCGGGACGGGTCCTTGAAAACACGAAACAGGAAGCCAAGTACATGAACAGCCCGGAATCGCCCATTTTCCAAAAAAGCCAGGTTCTCTACAACGTCAACCATGCAAGAGGCGCGATACGCAAAAACCGGAAAATCGTTTTATTCGAAGGCTTTATGGATGTCATTGCGGCATCCAAAGCCGGCGTTGAAAACGGTTTGGCGACGATGGGGACATCCCTGACAGCCCAGCATATCCGTGCGATGAAGCGTTTTGCGCAGGAAGCAGTCATTTGCTTTGACGGGGATGATGCAGGGTGGGAAGCGGCGAAACGGGCCGCAATCGCCTTGAATGAAGAAAATTTCAAAGTTGAAGTAGCGGTTCTGCCAGGCAAAATGGACCCCGATGATTATGTCCGGGAAAATGGCAGCGAAGCCTTTAAAGACCAAATCATCGGCAAACCGCATGCTTTTATCGCGTTCGCGATGATGCATGCACGCAGGCACAAGAATTTTCAATATGAAAATGACTTGCTGCAATATATCCAGGAAGTGCTGCAATTGCTGGCAGGCCGTTCGTCCTCGATTGAGCGGGACTTGTACATTAAGCAATTGTCTAATGAGACAGGGTTGTCTGAAGAGGCGATTTTACAGCATTACCGAAAGCTTGAAAACAAATCGATTGAACGCAGCCGGCCGCCGAAAGAGCAGCCCGTCAACACCCAACCGGCGAAGCGGAGCCCTAAAAAAACGACTTCGCTGAATCGTGCAGAACGGCTATTATTCTCCCATGCATTGGCCGATCAGCGAGTCATGGAAAAATTAGCGGCGGTCCAGTCGGGCATGCCATTTATCAGTGAAGAATACCAAGCGCTGTATGTCCAGCTCCTCGGCTTTTACGAAGAATGGGACAAAGCCGATTTCCATAAATTTTTGGAAACGCTGCAGGATCCGGAACTCCGCAAAATCGTCATGGAGACCGCAATGACCGAACGCGACCCGGAACATTCCGATGAGGAAATAAAAGACTGCATCAAGCATCTTGAAAAGCATTTGGTCGAACAGGAAATCAATCTTAAGATCCAGCAATCAAAAGAGGCGGAAAAACAGCATGATTTGAAACGTGCACTGCTTCTTGCCCAAGAAGTGATTGCTTTACGGAAATCATTGTAAAATCA
Source organism: Planococcus sp. APC 3906 (assembly GCF_030407685.1). Classification (NCBI taxonomy): domain Bacteria; kingdom Bacillati; phylum Bacillota; class Bacilli; order Caryophanales; family Caryophanaceae; genus Planococcus; species Planococcus sp. APC 3906. Next base: position 23,647 of record NZ_JASDCW010000008.1, read on the forward strand.
ATTCCGGTTTTTTTAAAGGAGGAAGTCGTATGGCTGAGAAATCAGAACACCAAAACGAAGTAGAAGCAAGCAATGTGTCATTGAGTTCAGAAGCGCCAGAAGCAACAGTCGAAGAAGCGAAAAAGCAATTAATTGAAATAGGTAAAAAAACCGGAGAACTGAATTATGAGCAGATTGCCGATAAATTAGCGGTTTTTGAAATGGAATCGGATGCAGTGGAAGAATTCATCGACCAGCTCGAAGGCCATGGCATTGAGCTTGAACGCAAATCAGATGACGAAGAGCATTTGGACCGCCTCATGAAACCGACTGAAGACAAATTCGACTTGAACGACTTGAGCGTTCCTCCCGGCGTCAAAATCAATGACCCGGTCAGAATGTACTTGAAGGAAATCGGGCGTGTCGACCTTTTGAAAGCAGAAGAAGAAGTCCGTCTCGCAAAATTGATTGAACAAGGCGACGAAGAAGCCAAGAAACGGTTGGCAGAAGCGAACTTGCGCCTCGTAGTCAGTATCGCAAAACGCTATGTCGGGCGCGGCATGCTGTTCCTGGATTTGATCCAGGAAGGGAATATGGGCCTGATCAAAGCGGTGGAAAAATTCGATTACTCAAAAGGCTTTAAATTCAGTACGTACGCCACTTGGTGGATCCGCCAGGCCATCACGCGCGCGATTGCTGACCAAGCGCGGACAATCCGCATCCCGGTGCACATGGTCGAAACGATCAACAAATTGATCCGCGTCCAGCGCCAATTGCTGCAGGACTTAGGCCGCGAACCTTCACCGGAAGAAATCGGCGAAGAAATGGATCTTTTGCCTGAAAAAGTCCGTGAAATCCTGAAAATTGCACAAGAACCTGTATCGTTGGAAACGCCGATCGGCGAAGAAGACGATTCACATTTGGGTGATTTCATCGAGGATTCCGATGCGCAGTCGCCATCGGACCACGCTGCATACGAATTATTGAAAGAACAGCTTGAAGACGTTCTGGATACTTTGACAGACCGTGAAGAAAACGTTTTGCGCCTGCGTTTCGGCCTTGACGACGGCCGCACGCGCACACTTGAAGAAGTGGGCAAAGTTTTCGGCGTCACACGCGAACGTATCCGCCAGATTGAAGCGAAAGCGCTCCGCAAATTGCGCCACCCTTCACGCAGCAAACGATTGAAAGACTTCCTGGAATAAGCCGAAACCGTTCCCTCTAAAAAAAGGGAACGGTTTTTTTGCGCTAATTCGGGTTAAAGGTTGAGTTTGTCTAAATTTTTCCTATATAATGAATACTGAAAGCGCATACACAAAGGGGATGTAATGAAAATGAATTTCGATTTAACGCAAGAACACCAGATGATCAAAAAAGCAGTCAAGGAGTTTGCCGATAAAGTGGTCGCTCCTGGCGCCATTGAGCGCGACCGTACGAAACAATTTCCTACCGAGATTTTCAAACAGCTGTCCGACATGGGGATGATGGGCTTGCCGTTTGATGAGAAATACGGCGGCGCAGGAGCGGATACAACCAGTTTCGCAATTGTTACCGAAGAATTGAGCCGCGCATGCGCTTCGACAGGCATCACGTACTCGGCCCATATTTCACTTGGCGGCGCACCGCTGAATTTATTCGGCACCGAAGAACAGAAAGAAAAATACCTAACGCCGATCTGCACAGGTGAATCGTTCGGCGCGTTCGGGCTGACAGAACCGAATGCGGGATCTGACGCGGGCGGCACGGAAACGCGCGCAGTGGAAGACGGCGATGACTGGGTCATCAACGGATCGAAAGTATACATCACAAATGCTAGCCACGCCAAGCACTTGGCGATTACGGCCATCACCGGCATGAACGACGGCAAAAAAGAAATCAGTGCAATCATCGTGCCGACAGATGCTGAAGGTTTCACGATCATCGACAATTACGATAAAATGGGTTTGAATGCATCAAACACGACGGAATTGGTGCTGGAAAACGTCCGCGTACCGAAAGAAAACCTCCTAGGCAAGCGTGGAGAAGGCTTCAGGCAGTTCTTGGTCACATTGGACGGCGGGCGCATCGGCATCGCTGCAATGGCTGTAGGAATCGCTCAGGCGGCATTCAATAAAGCATTGAATTATTCGAAAGAGCGCAAGCAATTCGGCAAAACATTATCGGAATTCCAGATTACACAATTCAAATTAGCGGATATGGCGATGAAAATCGAATTGGCCCGCAATATGGTCTACAAAGCGGCTTGGCTGAAAGACCAGGGGCGCCCATTCACGAAAGAGGCATCGATGGCGAAATTATATGCTTCTGAAATGGCGATGGAAGTAGCGGATGAAGCGATCCAAATCCACGGCGGCTATGGTTATATGAAGGAATACGAAGTTGAGCGCTATATGCGCGATGCGAAATTGCTGGAAATCGGCGAAGGGACTTCCGAAGTTCAGCGCATGGTCATCGCACGCCAAATCGGCTGCTAAATTACTGATTTTGTCACAATCTGCTAAAACTTATCCGTTAAGACTTTTCGTTTTGTAAATAATACAGTACAATAATGAATGATACGAACACTATCATTAACGCAGAACTTGAAGAGGAGGGGTAACGGATGCAAAAAAATGCAATTGTACCTTATATCTTAATCATGGCTTTCGGTATTGGTCTAATTTTCTTCTTATCATTAGAAGGCGTTGGCAACCAAGAGGAAATCGCTGAAGAACATGCAACTGAAGAAGAAGGCGGAGCAGGTGGAGAAGAAGGCGCTGAAGGCGGCGAAGAAGCTGCTGCTGAATTCGATCCTGAAGCTGTCGCACAACAAAGCTGTGTTTCTTGCCACGGTTCAAGCTATGAAGGCGGAGTAGGTCCATCATTGATCGACACGCAACTTGACCAAGCAGGAATTGAAGAAATTTTAGTAAACGGTAAAGGCGCTATGCCAGCCGGCCTTGTTGAAGCCGAAAACGCACCAGCAATGGCTGAGTGGATTTTGACACTCGAATAGTATTGAAAACCCTTAGTTCTTTGAGCTAAGGGTTTTTCTTTCATTGTTCAGCTTATTTCAGTTAGGAGGCATTACATGAACGCTCAACAATTATCATACCGGCTTGGCCGGGTCGCAAGCCACGTACCGGAAGGCGCAATTGTTGCCGATATCGGCAGCGACCACGCGTATTTGCCGTGTTATTTAGTGGCAGAAGGGCTCGCGGAAAGAGCCATAGCGGGAGAAGTGGTGAAAGGGCCTTTCGAGTCAGCGAAAAAACAAGTCCGCCAGGAAGGCCTGGAAGACCGGATTACGGTACGGCTTGCCAGCGGCCTGGCGGCAATTGAGCCTGCTGACGGCGTGACGGCGATTACGATCGCCGGCATGGGCGGCCCGTTGATCGCGTCGATTTTGGAACAGGACAAAGCGCGTCTCGAAGGCGTCCAGCGTCTGATCCTGCAGCCCAATGTGCATGCAAAAGCGATTCGCGAATGGGCGGCAGCAAATGGCTGGCACATCGTCAACGAAGAAATTTTGGAAGAAAACAGCAAGATTTATGAAATCATTGTGCTTGAGCCTGCAGGAAAAGCTGTAGAGTTCAAGGAGAAAGAGCTGCTTTTTGGACCGGTGCTCATGGCACAGCGTTCAGACGTTTTCCACACAAAATGGCAGCGCGAAATGACGCAATGGCAAAAGATTGTCGCGTCGATGGATGCGAACGCCGAAGCCGCCGATATTGGGGAGAAGAAGCAGGAATTGACACAAAAAATAAAACTGGTTGAAGAGGTGCTGAATGGTGAAATTTCCTAACGGACAGCAAATCATCGAAGAGTTTGAAAAATGGTCGCCGAAATATTTGGCGATGGAAGACGACCCGGTGGGCTTGCACGTCGGCACATTGAACAAAAAAATCGAACGGGTTTTGGTGACGCTTGATGTCAACGAAGCGGTTGTCGATGAAGCCATCGAAAAAGGGGCATCTTTGATCATCGCGCACCATCCGCCGATATACCGCCCGTTGAAAAACCTGCAGACGGATTTTCCGCAAGGGCGCTTGATGGAAAAGCTCATCAAGCATGATATTGCCGTCTATGCCGCGCACACCAATCTTGACGTTGCACAAGGCGGCGTCAACGATTTGCTGGCGGACGCACTCGGCCTTCAGGATACATCCGTAATGGTGCAGACCTACGAAGCGGAATTGGTGAAAATCGCCGTCTTCGTTCCGGAAAGCCACGAAGACCAAGTGCGTGAAGCATTAGGCAAAGCAGGCGCAGGCGCGATCGGCGATTACGAATTCTGCAGCTACACTTTATCGGGCACGGGGCGTTTCCGTCCTACGCAAGGCGCGGATCCGTTTATCGGCGAAGTCGGCAAGATGGAAAAGACGGCCGAATCGAAAATCGAAGTGGTCATCCGGAAACAGGAAAAAGACCGCGCCATCAAGGCGATGATTGCTGCACATCCTTACGAGGAAGTGGCATACGATGTGTTCGCCCTTGAAAACAAGGAATTGCCAATGGGCCTCGGACGTGTCGGCACGCTCGAAACCGGCATGTCATTGGAGGACTTTGCGGAATTCGTCAAAGAACGGCTCGACGTTCCTGCCGTGCGCGTCGTCGGGGATTTCGCGAAACCGGTCAAGAAAGTTGCTGTGCTAGGCGGCGATGGCAATAAATACATCACCGCTGCGAAACGCGCGGGAGCGGATGTTTATGTGACGGGGGACCTTTACTTCCACGTCGCCCAAGATGCGGAAGCGATCGGCCTTGCCGTTGTCGACCCAGGCCATCATGTGGAAAAAGTGATGATCCAAGGGGTCGTGGATTATATGGCACAACATAGCGGCTTGAATTGCACATTCCTGGCGTCGGAAACCAATACCGAACCGTTCCGTTTCAAATAAATCCATGCACGATAAAAAAGACACGCTCCGATTGGGGGCGTGTCTTTTTGCTGTTTATGGCTTTATTCGCCGACCGGGTATGGTTCGATGCGGTCCGACGGTTTCGGGTGCTTGATTTTCGGTAATATTTTGTTCAGCGGAACAGAACGCGCCAAATCGTGCGTCGACGGATCTTCCGGATCGTATTTATCCAAGAACACCATCACTTCTTTGACAATCGGCGTTGGCGTTGAAGCGCCGGCTGTGACCCCGACAGTTTCAATGCCTTGCAGCCAGTCCAGATTCAGTTCGGACAAATCGGAAATGCGGTATGCCGGTGTGCCGGCAATGTCTTGTGATACTTGCGCCAAGCGGTTTGAGTTATTGCTCATCGGGTCGCCGATGACAATCAGCAAGTCGGCGTCGACTGCTTGTGTCGCGACCGCTTCCTGCCGGACTTGGGTCGCCAGGCAAATCTCTTTATGGACTTCGGAATGCGGGAATTTCTCTTTCAGGCGTTCCATCAACTCCACAACATCCCATTGGCTCATCGTCGTCTGGTTCGTAACGATGATCTTGTCGGAATTCAGCTCAAGTTCATTGACATCTTCGACAGTTTCTACAAGGTGAACGAGGTCCGGTGCGACGCCGATTGCGCCTTCCGGTTCCGGATGACCGCTTTTGCCGATGTAAATGATGTGGTAGCCTTCAGCCGTTTTTTCACGGATCAGGTCATGCGTCACGGTGACATCCGGGCAAGTGGCGTCAATCGATACGAGGCCTTTGCGTTTAGCCAGTTCACGCACTTGCGGCGAAACGCCGTGTGCGGTGAAAATGACCGTGCCTGTTTCCACTTTCTCCAAAATTTCGAGCCGGTTTTTACCGTCAAGCGTGATGATGCCGTCTTGTTCGAAAGCGTCGGTGACGTGTTTATTGTGGACGATCATTCCAAGTATATAGATCGGGCGTGGCAAGGTTTCATCCATTGCCGCATTTTTCGCAATGACCATTGCATCCACTACTCCATAGCAATAGCCCCTTGGCGATATTTTCATTACTTTCATAACCGCACTCCTTTCAAAATCATATCTTCATTATAACGGAGACGGCGCGGCTTTACAAAAGTTGCATTACGGAAAAAGTGATTTTGTGCTATAATGTCAAGAGCATAAGGAGGGGATTCAATCCCATGACAAAATTCAACGAATACAATTTGAAGCCGTTTATACTAGAAGCGGTAGAAAAACTGGGCTTTACCGAGCCGACGCCAATCCAAAAAGAAATTATGCCCCATATATTGAAAGGCACAAGCGCGATTGGACAATCCCATACAGGGACAGGCAAAACACATAGTTTCATCATTCCGATCGCAGAACGGATCGACACGAGCCGCCAAGAAGTGCAGGCGGTTATTTGCGCGCCGACACGCGAACTCGGAACGCAGATTTACAATGAAATGATGAAGCTTGTCGAAGGCTCCGATATTGAAGTGAAGAGCTTTATCGGCGGCACAGACAAACAGCGTTCCATCAATAAATTGAAGACGCAGCCGCATATCGTCATCGGTACGCCAGGGCGTTTGCGGGATTTAGTGAAAGAAAACGCACTTTTGGTCCATACCGGTAAAATTTTGGTTGTCGACGAAGCGGATCTGGCATTCGATCTGGGCTTTATCGAAGAAATCGACCAAGTGGCCGGCAAAATGCAGGAGCATTTGGAAATGTATGTTTTCTCGGCGACGATTCCGGAAAAACTCAAGCCATTCCTGAAAAAATACATGGAATCACCAGTCCATGTCAAAATCGGCGACAAGCGTCCGACAGCAGAAGGGTTGGATTTTTACCTGATTCCTGCCCGCAGCAAGCGCAAAGTTGAACGATTGAAAGAGATCATGGGAATCATCAACCCTTATTTGGCGATCATTTTCGTCAATACGAAATTCAATGCGGATTATGTTGCTGAAGAACTTGGCAAAGCGGGAATCCGCGTCGGCCGTGTGCACGGCGATTTAGCGCCGCGCGAACGGGTGAAAATGATGAAACAAGTCCGCGATCTGGAATATCAATACATCGTAGCGACGGATTTGGCTGCACGAGGCATTGACATCCAAGGCGTCAGCCATGTAATCAATTATGAATTGCCGGAAGACTTGGAGTTCTTCATCCACCGTGTTGGACGTACAGCCCGCGCTGGCATGAAAGGGTTGGCCATCACAATTTTCAATCCGGAAGAAGAAGATGCAATCGTCCGCGTCGAAAAGATGGGCATTCCGTTCCAACAGAAAGACATCGTCAACGGCGAATTCGTTGATCTGAAAGACCGCCACAGCCGTAAAAACCGTGTCAGAACAGCAGATGCAGCGGATGTAAAAGCAAAATCAATGGTCCATAAGCCGAAAGCCGTCAAACCTGGCTATAAGAAGAAGATGAAATGGAAAATGGACGAAATCAAAAAAGTCGAACGCCGCAAAAATCGCAAAAAGTAAGGAGTTTTTTCATGTTATTGGGATCACACGTATCAATGAGCGGGAAAAAAATGCTGCTTGGTGCAAGCGAAGAAGCTCTTTCATACGGAGCGACGACTTTTATGGTCTACACCGGCGCACCGCAGAACACGCGCCGCAAACCGATTGAAGAGTTGAATATCGAAGCGGGGCAGGCGCATATGGCGCAGCATAATATGTCGAATATCGTCGTTCACGCACCGTACATCATCAATATCGCCAATACCGTGAAACCGGAAACTTTTGAGCTGGGCGTGGAATTTCTCCAAAAAGAGATCGAACGCACGGCGGCGCTCGGCGCTAAGCAAATCGTGCTTCATCCCGGTGCCCATGTCGGCGCTGGCGTTGAAGCGGGTACTGCAAAAATCATCGAAGGCTTGAACGAAGTCCTGTCACAGGATTTTCCGGTGAACATCGCACTTGAAACAATGGCTGGGAAAGGCACGGAAATCGGCCGGAATTTAGAAGAGCTGGCAGCGATCATCAACGGGGTGACCCATAACGAACGCTTGTCGGTTTGCTTTGACACCTGCCATACGCATGACGCAGGGTACGCCATCAATGAAGACTTTGACAGCGTGCTTGCGGAATTCGACCGCATTATCGGAATTGACCGCCTGCAAGTGCTCCATATTAACGACAGCAAAAACGTCCGCGGAGCCGCCAAAGACCGCCATGAAAACATCGGCTTCGGCGAAATAGGCTTCCAGGCGCTGCACGGCATCGTCCATCATGAACAATTGATACACGTGCCGAAAATCCTGGAAACGCCATACGTCGGCATTGACGCGAAAAACAAAAAAGCGCCATACGCATTTGAAATCGAAATGTTCAAAAACGGTGTTTTCACGCCAGGCGTCATCGAAGAATTGAAAGCCCCTCTGTAAAGAGAGGGCTTTTTTTTATGAGTTTTATTGGTTTACAAGCGTCCGTGCTTGTTTTATACTTTTCTAATGATGTAAATCGTAATCATTATGAATTGGAAAAGAGGCAGTGTTATGAACGCGCCATTAATCAACATTCAAGACATCAGTTTTGAATACGAACAAACAAAAGCACTTGAGAATATTTCGTTGAAAGTGGAAGAAGGGGATTTCCTGGCGATTCTCGGCCCCAACGGCTCCGGTAAATCAACGTTATTGAAAATCATGCTCGGTTTGATCAAGCCGACAAAAGGCAAGATTGAATTGTTCGGGACAGACTCGAAAAATTTCAAGCATCGCGAATGGATCGGCTACGTGTCGCAAAAATCCAATTCGTTCAACTCGGGCTTTCCGGCGACAGTCGAGGAAGTCGTAGCTGGCGGACTGGCGAAAAAGTCCGGTTTGTTCCACCGGATGCCGAAAAATTACAAAGCACAAGTAAAAGAAGCGCTGGAAGCGGTCGGCATGGACGCCTTCAGCCACCGCAGCATCAGCGAACTTTCAGGCGGACAGCAGCAGCGGATTTTTATTGCGCGCGCGCTCGTCGCCAAGCCGAAAGTGCTGATTCTCGATGAACCGACAGTGGGCATCGACCATCAGAACGTCCAGTCGTTTTACAATATGCTGGCATCGCTGAACCGCGATAAAAACATCACGCTTGTGCTGGTGACGCATGACGTCGACACCGTGACCGATAAGATCACCCATGTCGCGTGCTTGAACCAGACCATCCATTTCCATGGCTATAAAGATCAGCTGGATACGATGAGCGATGAAAAGCGCAAAGCGTGGTACGGCCATTCCGTGCGGAAAATCCATCACGCCGGAGGTGCCCATTGACCATGATCGACGCAATATTTTCCTATGAATTCCTGCAGAACGCCTTTGCCGCCGGTTTGATCATCGGCGTCATTGCGCCGCTTCTTGGCGTCTTTATCGTCGTGCGCCGGCTGTCGCTCATTGCCGACGCCCTCAGCCATGTGACGCTTGCCGGCATCGCGGGCAGCTTGTACTTGAGCCAGAGCGTTGCAGCGTTTGCGCTGCTGAATCCTTTATTCCTCGGCATTGCGGCTTCCGTATTCGGTTCGGTGCTGATCGAACGCTTGCGGAGCCTCTACAAGCATTACGAAGAATTGGCGATTCCGATCATCCTGTCAGCGGGCATCGGCTTCGGCGCGATTTTCATCTCGCTCGCTGAAGGCTTCTCCAGCGATTTGTTCGGCTACCTATTCGGTTCCGTCTCGGCTGTCAGCCGTGAAGACCTCGGCATTGTCGCAGGAATCGCCGTCATCGTCTTTTTGTTTATCAGTATTTTCTTCAAGGAATTATTCGTTTTGTCGTTTGACGATGAATACGCAAAAGCTTCGGGCCTGCCAGCGAAGTGGATCCATTTCCTCTTCATGATCGTCACGGCGCTCGTCATCGCGGGCTCCATGCGCATCGTCGGCATCCTCTTGGTGTCGTCGCTGATGACAATTCCGGTTGCAACAGCAATGCGCTTGTCGAAAAGCTTTAAAGGGACGATCATCCTGTCGATCGTCTTCGGTGAAATTTCGGTCATCGCCGGCCTTGTCACGGCATTTTATTTCGACCTGGCACCCGGCGGTACAATCGTCGTCACATCAATCATGTTGCTGCTGTTTGTCATCGGTTTCAAAAAGCTTTCAGTGTCAATGAAGAAGGGGGCAGTCGCATGAACATCGATAAAGCATGGGACATCTTAAAACAGAACGGCTACAAGGAAACGTCTAAACGCACGCAGATATTGGAACTCTTCTCGCAGGACGACCGCTACTTGACGGCGCGCGACCTTCTCGACGTCATGCAGAAAGATTATCCGAGCATGAGCTTCGACACCGTCTACCGCAATTTGGCGACATTCGTCGGCTTAGGGATTCTCGAGGAAACGGAATTGTCCGGCGAACGCCATTTCCGCATGCAATGCGAAAGCGACCATCACCACCACCATTTCATCTGCATGGACTGCGGCAAGATTAAAGAAATTCCTGTCTGTCCGATGGAAATGGTCGGCGCGGCATTGCCGGCATACGAAATCGCCAACCACAAATTCGAAATCTACGGCAAATGCCCGGCGTGCAAATAATTATTTCAATAAAACATGGGGAAAGCCGGCTCAACGGATGAGCCGGCTTTTGTGTATCATGATATGATTGTGGATTTTCGCTGAACGCGCGTAAAAAGTTCTGAACGCACGTAAATCTCGCTGAACGCGCATAAAACTTTTTGAACGCGCATAAACTACGCTGAACGCGCATAAAACATTCTGAACGCACATAAACTCATCGAATAGGTCAATATAGACGCAAAATGCCATCAGCGCTCAAGCTGATGGCATTCTATCTTTATTTCGTCTGCAAACTGTCCTGGATGGCGAATTCTTTCTCCACCCATTGCTGGGCTTCCAGCCAATTGTAGACGCGGATGACGTTTTTCGGAATCGGCTCCCGGTTGTAGGGAGTGTCGAATAAAATCACCGGGATGTCGAGCTCTTCGGAGATCTCGACAGCATTGTCATGCTTGTCTTCGAAGAACAAATCGACGGCATGCTTTTTAGCCGTTGCGATTTTATTGTGCGAACCGATCAATTCGATGTGGTCGTAATGGATCGCATGCTGGGCGAACCAGTCGACTGTGATGTCTTTGACGTTCTCGCTGCGCGCTGAGATGTAATACAACTCGTAGCGGTCTTTCCAGCTGTCCAAAATCGACTTTGCGTTTTCCGACACCGGAGAGGCAGCGTAGATCGTTGATTCGGCTCCGCGGAACCAATCGTAGAATTCGCCTCTCGGGAGGTGGGGAAGTGCTGCAGTCAAATCGTATTGCTTGATGTCTTCGAGCGTCAACTCGCTGTTGAACGCTTCATTGATGTGCGGGATCAGCGATGTCGGGCACGTTACAGTGCCGTCGATATCAATGCCGAAACGGTATCTCATTGCTTCACAACCTTATACTTCCAATTTTCCAGCGGCTTCTTTTTCAGCAGCCTGCTTGTCGAAATATTCCTGTGCGATTTTGTCGATCTCCACTTTCAATTCCTCGACCATTGTTTCCTCCGGCACTTTGCGGACGGTTTTGCCTTTCATGAACAGCAAGCCTTCGCCGCGTGCACCGGCAATGCCGATATCCGCTTCGCGTGCTTCACCCGGTCCGTTGACCGCGCAGCCGAGAACAGCCACTTTGATCGGCGCTTTGATGTGCGAGATGTATTCTTCCACTTCGTTGGCAATCGTGATCAAGTCGATTTCGATGCGTCCGCAAGTCGGGCACGAAATCAATGTCGCAGCGTTTGAAGACAAACCGAACACTTTCAGCAATTCACGCGCCACTTTCACTTCTTCAACCGGATCGGCGCTCAAAGAAATGCGGAGCGTGTTGCCGATGCCTTTTGCCAGCAAGGCGCCAAGGCCAGCAGCACTTTTGATTGTTCCTGAATACAATGTGCCGGATTCCGTGATTCCGAGGTGAAGGGGATAATCGAATGCTTTTGATGCTTTTTCGTAAGCTTCGATTGCCAGGCTGACATCTGAGGCTTTCATTGACACGATGATGTCATGGAAGTCCAGGTCTTCAAGGATTTTGATATGGTGCAACGCACTTTCGACCATGCCGTCAGCCGTTGGGTAGCCATATTTTTCAAGGATTTTACGCTCTAATGAACCGGCATTGACGCCGATTCGGATCGGGATGCCTTTTGCTTTACACGCATTGACGACCGCTTCCACTTTTTCACGGCGGCCGATGTTGCCCGGGTTGATGCGGATTTTGTCGGCGCCTTGTTCGATGGCAATCAACGCCAATTTATAGTCAAAATGGATGTCAACAACAAGCGGGATGTTGATGCGTGCTTTGATTGCACCGATTGAATAAGCTGCACGCTCATCCGGGCAAGCGACGCGGACAACCTGGCATCCTGCTTCTTCCAAACGCAGGATTTCAGCGACTGTCGCTTCGACGTCGTGGGTTTTGGTTGTTGCCATACTTTGAATGAATAATTCATTGCTGCCACCGATTGTCAGGTCTCCGACTTTAACGGGGCGTGTTTTTGTACGGTGAATAATTTCACTCATTTAAAATTCTCTCCTTTTTTGGGAGGCCGGTGAATTAGCGCCAGCCCGCATTTCTGCTACTCGAAGCGTCCCTAATTTGTTCCATTACCTATAGCCATTTTAGCAGTCTATTCCTATAAAAGACAAGAAAGACGGTTACGCACCTGTGTTTTTAGCAGGAGGGAGCTTTGGATAATAGCCCACCGCCAAGTAAAGATAGGCGATCGTCAACAAGCTTGTCAGCCCGGAAATCCATAAGCCGGCATCCAAGAAGCTTAAACCGAATGAAATAAATGTCGGAACCGTGACAGCCAAAGCTGCCGTCCGCCACAAATGGCGGTATTCGCCGCGGCGCTTTCTTATAGAAAGAAACGCCAAGCCTACGAAGGCGAAAAGGCTGATTTTCACAAAATGATAAATGGTCGTTGACACAAACAAGAAGATGAAAGCGAACGGGTAAAGAAGCCATTCGATTTCTTCCACAAACTCCAGCAATCCTTCTACATTGCTCGCTGTATCGCTCAAGCCGGATGCCAATCCGATAAACGAAATGAGTGTCATGACGGCAATGACGGCAAATACAAAGCGGAGAATGCGGCCGATTGTCATAATACGGACGGCTGCCTGTTTTTTAGGTTCCATTAAACTAGCCTTGAATAATTGAAAAATATTCACGAACATCGCCCTTTCTATATATACCTTTATCGTACCACGGCAGAACGAGAATATTTTTCCGCTTTGTTACGGGAATGTAAATTTTAAATAAAGGTGTTTACAATTCAATAGTGAACTCCTCATAATAGACTAGGTGTGAAATCGCAAATACAGGAGTTGAATGTTTAAGTGGAAACAAATTGGCAGGAAATGCTCTTTATCTTCTTCGGAGGGCTAGGGATCTTTCTATTCTCCATTAAATACATGGGGGATGCATTGCAGAAAGCTGCGGGCGATAAGCTTCGTGGAATTCTAGACCGATTTACAACCAATCCTTTCATGGGCGTTTTGGTCGGGATTGTCGTTACAGTTCTGATTCAATCGAGTTCAGGAACTACCGTCATCGTCGTCGGTCTTGTAAGCGCCGGATTTATGACGCTAAGACAAGCAATAGGCGTTATTATGGGGGCGAATATCGGGACGACCGTTACAGCGTTCATTATCGGCCTTGATGTTGGTGCCTACGCGTTGCCGATTATGGCAATTGGTGCTGCAATGATTTTCTTCTTTAAAAAGAATCAAATCCAAAATATCGGCCAAGTTATTTTCGGTTTCGGAGGCCTATTCTATGGTCTAGAGCTGATGAGTGATGGCATGAAACCTTTGCGCGAGTCCCAAGCGTTTATTGATATGACCATTAATCTCAGTGAAATGCCAATACTAGGCGTTCTAGTTGGTACTATTTTTACCGTTATTGTTCAAAGTTCAAGTGCGACTGTAGCCATTCTGCAGGGTCTATACGCCGAAGACATCTTGAACTTGCAGGCATCATTGCCGGTCTTGTTCGGAGACAATATTGGAACGACCATTACAGCTGTTTTGGCTGCTCTAGGGACGTCTATCGCTGCGCGCCGTGCAGCCGCAGTCCACGTTTTGTTTAATATAGTGGGCACGATCATTTTCATGATTCTCATCATTCCTTTCACTGCTTATGTCCAATGGATTTCGGGCGTGTTAGCGCTTGAACCGAAGATGCAGATCGCATTCGCCCACGGTTCATTCAACGTTGCAAACACGATTATCCAGTTCCCATTGATCGGTGCATGGGCATACTTGGTCACAAAAGTGATTCCGGGTGAAGAAGTGCTGATCGAGTTCAAACCGAAACATTTAGATCCGAACTTTATCGAAGCTTCTCCTTCAATCGCACTTGGCCAAGCTAAAGAGGAAATCCTCCGCATGGGCCAATACGCAGTCCAAGGCTTGGAAGAATCGTATGCTTATTTGAAAACAAAGAGCAAGAAAAATGCTGAAATGGGTTATCAATTGGAAGATGCAATCAATAACCTCGACAGCAAAATCACAGATTACCTTGTGTTGATTTCTGCAGAATCATTGTCAGCTGGCGATTCAACCCGCCACACAGTGTTGATGGAAACAGTGCGCGACATTGAACGGATCGGCGATCATTTCGAGAACATCATCGAATTGATCGACTACCAGGAAAACAACCGTGTCATCCTTTCAGAAGATGCTTTGGAAGACCTGACGGAAATGTTCACGTTGACGATTGCTACTGTGCAAAAATCACTTGATGCATTAGACACAACGAATCATGAATTGGCACGCGAAGTAGCAGAGCAAGAAGACTTAATCGACAAAATGGAACGCAAATTCCGTAAAAAGCACATTTTGCGTTTGACTGAAGGACAATGTTCAGCGCAAGCCGGAATCGTCTTTGTCGACATCGTCAGCAACCTTGAGCGCATCGGCGACCATTCAGTGAATATCGCAGAAGCCATCTTAGGCAACCGCGCATAATGAAACACTCCCTTTCATCGCTTTACATTTTTTAAAATGTGGGGCACGATGAAAGGGAGTTTTCTATTTAATAGGAGGAGTGACATGGAAATAATCGGGTGGGTGCTTGTGCTGCTGTTTTTCGCCATCGGATTTATCGGGCTGGTTTATCCGATCATCCCGGCAGTTTTATTCATATTCGGAGGTTTTCTTATTTATGGGCTGTTTTTCGATTTCAGCGAACTGCCTTGGTGGTTCTGGCTGATCCAGTCGCTATTCGTCATCTTGCTGTTCGGCGCTGATATGCTCGCCAATGCTTTCGGCGTCAAAAAGTTCGGCGGTTCAAAAGCAGGGTTATGGGGCAGTACGCTGGGGCTCCTCATCGGTCCGTTCGTCATCCCGATCGCCGGCATTTTAATCGGCCCGTTCCTCGGCGCCATTCTTGCGGAACTGGCTGTAAACCGTTCTACGCCTAAGCAGGCGGTCAAATCGGGTGTCGGTTCGGTAGTAGGGTTCATCACTTCGGTATTCACGAAAGGCATCATCCAGACGGTCATGGTTGCGTTGTTCTTCTTCGTCATCTGAAGTCGGCCAAAAGTCTGATTAAACGGACAGCTCATGCATTTTGATTGTAACGGTCCGGAAACTTTGATAACCTGTAAAGGTAGACAATTAGACTCAAGGAGGAATTTAATCATGGCTTATGAATTACCGGAATTACCTTACGCGTATGACGCACTTGAACCACATATCGACAAAGAGACGATGAACATTCACCACACAAAACACCATAATACTTACATCACGAACGTTAACGCTGCATTGGAAGGGCACGATGACTTGGCTTCTAAATCAGTTGAGGAATTGATCGCTGATCTTGATGCAGTACCTGAGTCAATCCGCACAGCAGTACGCAACAACGGCGGCGGACATGCGAACCACTCACTTTTCTGGCAGTTATTGTCTCCTAACGGCGGCGGAACTCCAACAGGTGCACTTGCTGAAGCAATCGACGCTAAATTCGGCAGCTTTGATGCATTCAAAGAAAAATTCGAAGCTGCTGGCAAAACACGTTTCGGTTCAGGCTGGGCTTGGCTGATCGTTTCTAACGGCGAATTGGAAGTTGTATCGACTCCAAACCAGGATTCACCGGTAATGGAAGGCAAAACACCGGTTCTTGGAGTAGACGTGTGGGAACATGCTTACTACTTGAAATACCAAAACCGCCGTCCTGATTACTTGGCGGCTTTCTGGAACGTAGTAAACTGGGATGAAGTTTCTAAACGTTTCGAAGCAGCAAAATAATTGTAAATAATTGAAACTTTACACACACTTTTTCGTCTGAAAAAGTGTGTGTTTTTCTATGTTCGATGATATACTAACAAGTGCATATTTTGGCGGAAGGAGTGCGCAAAAAATGAATACCCCCCAGAAAAGACGTGTTTCGCTTGCGAAAGCAAAACTGAAATCACATACCGTCTTTCGGATGAATGTCCTCTTTTTCTCCATATTCCTTCTATTTTCTGTGTTGATTTTAAGATTGGGTTACTTGCAGATCGTCAAAGGCGAGGATTACACTCGGGCGTTGGCGCGGACAGAAGAAGTCCCGGTCAATACCAGTGTTCCGCGCGGCCGTATTTTTGATAGTGAAGGCCGAGTCCAAGTGGATAACAATCCCGTGAACGCAATCACGTATACAGCGATGCAGACAACGAAGAGGGAAGAAATGCTTGAAGTGGCCACGGAACTTGCGAAGCTGATTGAAAAAGATCCTAAACGGGTCACGTTGCGTGATAAACAGGATTTTTACATAATGCTGAACGGTGAAAAAGCAGCAGCAAAAGTGACCGATGAAGAAAGAGCGGCAATTGCAGCTGAAGACATTATAGAAAAAGAGAAAAACCAGAAAATCGATGCGCTCGTGCGAGAAAAAATCACTGATAAAGAACTGGATAGCCTAACAGCGGAGCAATTGGAAACCTTGGCGATTTTCCGTGAAATGACGTCAGGTTATGCGTTGGCTCCACAAATCATCAAGAATGAAGGCGTGACAGACGCTGAATTCGCGCGCGTTTCAGAGCGGTTGACAGACCCGAAATTAAAAGGCGTCAATACGGTTACTGACTGGAAGCGCGTCAAAACGAGCGATTTAACGATTCTTGGCAGCACCACTACACCTGAACAAGGGATTCCGGCGAATAAGCTGGATTATTACTTAGCGCGCGATTACTCGCGCAATGACCGTGTCGGAGTGAGTTTCCTCGAACAATTTTATGAAGAAGAATTGCAAGGCGAGAAATCCATCGTCAAAAACATAACGGATGGCAAAGGCCGCGTAGTTGAGACCGTTCCTGTTGATGAAGGCAAGCCAGGCAAAGACCTTGTATTGACGATCGATTCCGAAATGCAGAGCGCTGTGGAAGACATCGTCGAAAAGCATCTGCTTGAACTGAAAGCGGGTCCGAACTCACAGCTGGTAAAAGATGCTTATGTCGTCATGATGGATCCGAGAACCGGTGAAGTCATTTCAATGGTCGGCAAGCAGCTCGGCAAAGATGACAACGGCAAACAGATTGTGCGTGATTATTCATTCGGCGCCATTACGGCAGCCTATCCGAGCGGCTCTGTTGTCAAAGGCGCGACGCTTTTGACAGGCTACCATCAAGACGCTGTCGAATTGAACCAAGTCATGATTGATGAGCCACTGCAATTTCCTGGTGCTTCGATGAAAGGTTCTATTTTCAACCGGACAATGTTCAACCGCATTCCGATGAGCGACTTACAAGCAATTGAACGCTCGTCAAACGTTTATATGTTTAAAATAGCTTTGGCGCTGTCCGGCAATACGTATGAATACAATCGCGGGTTCAGCGTCAAGCCTGAACATTGGGAAACGATGCGCAATTCATTCGCCCAATTCGGTCTTGGGGTTCAAACCGGAATCGATTTGCCGAATGAAGGCACCGGCTATGCCGGAGATTATACGAAAGTCCAGCCGGGTACATTCCTGGATTTGGCGATCGGCCAATACGATACGTATACGCCGATGCAACTGGCTCAGTACATTTCCACAATCGCCAATGACGGTTACCGAATGAAACCGCATGTCGTGAAAGAAATCCGCCAGCCATCAGATGACGGCCAAAGCCTCGGCCCGGTTGAAACGGTTATCGAGCCGACGGTTTTGAACCGCATCAATAATACGCAAGCAGAAATTGACCAGGTGAAAAAAGGCATGCGCCTCGTGTATTCCGGAAATTCCGGTTCGGCGCGTTCGTTCTTTAACGACGCCTCGTATGAAGGCGCAGGGAAGACCGGAACAGCCCAGATCCAGTATTACGACGACAAGGACAGTCCTTTTTATGCGGAGCCTTCCGTCAATACGGCACATGTCGGCTTTGCACCATATGACAACCCCGAGATCGCATATGCGGTGATGGTTCCCTATATCACGACAGACCCTAGCCGGGTGCCGACGACAACGCATAAAATTGCGCGCGAAGCGGTCGATAAATATTTTGAACTGAAAAACAAAGAATCTGCTGAACCATCTTCTGTCATCAAAGCACCATTTACGAAAAATGTGATTCAAGAAGGCGAAGAAGATGAAGCAATCCCCGAATAAGAAAAGCGCAGGCGCATGGAAATCCCATGCTACCGGCGCTTTTTTGCGTTTACAATTTCTTAACATTGCCTTTATATGTACTCAACAATCAGGGTTTATAGTAAGGACTGTAAAGCAAACATGAAATTTAGGGGGAAACGTCAAATGAGAATTTGGAAATACGCAATGGCATCAACAATCCTTGGATCTGCATTAATGCTGGGAGCATGCGGAGGCGGTAACGCGACGCAACCTGGTGAAAATGGAGAAGGCGGGTCGGCAAGCGGATCAGTAACTGGTGACGGCTCTTCGACTGTTGCACCGATCTTAGAAGGCATTGTTGAAGAATATGCGGGAGTTGAGCCAGACGTGCAAGTAACTGTTGGTGTATCCGGCACTGGCGGCGGCTTCGAAAAGTTCATGCAAGGCGAAACTGATTTCTCAAACGCATCACGCCCAATTAAAGAAGAGGAAATCGCAAGCCTTGAAGAAGCAGGCATCGATTACACTGAATTCTTGCTGGCGTACGATGGCTTGACTGTAGTTGTCAACAAAGACAATGACTGGGTCGAGGATTTGACGGTAGAAGATTTGAAAAAACTTTGGGTTGAAGATGGTACGACCAAAAAATGGTCTGACATCAATCCAGAATGGCCTGCTGAAGAAATCGTCTTCTATTCTCCTGGTACATCTTCTGGAACATACGATTATTTCAATGAAGTGATTCTTGAAGAAGAAGAACTGAACAGCGCAGCTACGTTATCTGAAGATGACAACGTGCTTGTCCAAGGTATTCAAGGCGATAAAAACGCGATCGGATTCTTCGGCTACGCATATTACGTAGCTAACAAAGACACGTTGAAAGCTGTTAAAATCGGTGGAGTTGAGCCGAACAGTGAAACAATCGAGTCTGGTGAATACGCGCCGCTATCACGCCCATTATTCACTTACGCTAGCAACGATTCGTTAACTGAAAACGAAGCAGCTTATAACTTCATGCAGTACACGATTGAAAACGCAGGTGAAATGGCTGACGCAGTCGGCTATGTAGCAGCTCCTGAAGCAGAATACGAAGAAGATATGGAAAAATTGGAAGCTTTAAAAAAATAAATACTAATTAAGTTCTAGTTAAAGGGTGAGCAGCCGCTGCTCGCCTTTTGCGGTTGAAAGGGGATTCGTTATGGGTGCATCTGTGCAGGAAATGATCGCGCAGTCGAAAGGCAAGAAAAACAAGAAGTTTATTGAAAAAATCATTCCGTGGATTTTATTGCTCATCGCTTCAGTGTCTGTGTTGACAACAATCGGCATCGTTTTGACATTAATCATCGAAACCATCACATTCTTTACACGCGTTTCGGTTTTCGACTTTGTATTTGGCACCACTTGGCTGCCATTCTCGAATAAACAAGAATTATACGGCATCTTGCCTTTAATCGTGGGGACATTAAAAGTAACGTTAATCGCAGTAATCGTGGCTGTACCAATCGGCATTTCAGCTGCTATCTACCTGAGTGAATACGCCAGTGAAACGGTGCGCCGCATCGTCAAACCGGTTCTGGAAGTATTGGCAGGCATCCCGACAATCGTCTATGGCTTTTTCGCATTGACATTCGTAACGCCGTTACTTCAGACTTTTTTCCCGGAAATCAAAATCTTCAATGCGATTTCTCCCGGAATTGTTGTCGGCATCATGATCATTCCGATGATTGCTTCGCTGTCAGAAGACGCGATGTCGGCTGTGCCGAAATCAATTCGCGATGGTGCGTTGGCGATGGGCTCTACAAAATTTGAAGTTGCTTGGAAAATCATTGTACCAGCAGCTTTCTCGGGCATCATCGCATCGGTTGTGCTTGCAGTATCGCGCGCAATCGGGGAAACCATGATCGTTTCGCTTGCTGGTGGATCGACGCCAAAACTGGACGGCGATTTTACCGGTTCCATCCAAACAATGACTGCATATATCGTCCAAGTTTCAAAAGGGGATGTAGGATACGGTACAACAATCTATTATTCCATCTATGCTGTAGGTTTCACATTATTCCTTTTCACCATGCTAATGAACATCCTCGCCCAGTACGTCTCAAAACGTTTCAGGGAGGAATATTAATATGAGATACATCGAACAGGAAAAAGTAGTTAAACGCATGAACGGCCGTTTGGTAGTCAACACAATTTTCAAAGGGCTTTTCATGGCAGCAACCCTTTTGGCACTTCTGGCATTGGTTGTTTTGTTATATCGCATCATATCTCAAGGGGCTAGCCACATGTCGCTGGACTTCCTGACGAATTTCGCTTCACGATTCCCGGAACAGGCCGGCATTAAAGCTGCGCTAGTCGGTTCGCTTTGGCTGATGGCGGTCGTCGCACCGACTTCAATTATTCTCGGAGTCGGTTCTGCCATTTACTTGGAGGAATACGCTAAACAAAACCGCTTGACAACATTTATCCGCCTGAACATCTCAAATTTGGCAGGCGTACCGTCTGTAGTCTTCGGACTTTTGGGTTTAACTATTTTCGTTCGTGCCATGGCACTTGGCAATAGCATACTTGCCGCCGGGTTCACGATGAGTCTTTTGATCTTACCGGTCATCATTGTCGCTTCACAAGAAGCAATCCGTGCAGTACCAAAAGAATTACGGGATGCCTCGCTTGGCATGGGCGCAACAAAGTGGCAAACTGTAGCTAACATCATCTTACCTACAGCAGTTCCTGGTATTTTAACAGGCAGTATCTTGGCATTATCGCGCGCCATCGGGGAAACAGCACCACTAATCGTGGTTGGTATACCGGTTATCATCCAGTTTTTGCCAAAAGGTGTATTCGATACATTTACAGCCTTGCCGATTCAAATTTACGACTGGGCAAGCCGCCCGCAGCAAGAATTCCAAGTGGTGGCTGCAGCAGGGATTATCGTCTTGATGATTTTCTTGCTGATCATGAATTCAATTGCGGTCATCATCCGCAATAAATTCCAAAAACGCTATTAAAGCACTTTATGCGGAAGGGGTTTCAACATGACAACGATTAAAACGTCTATAACAAAAAAAGAGCCTGTCCAAAAAACGGACAAAAAGTCTGTTTATTTAACGAAACAGCTGAACCTTTGGTACGGAGATAACCACGCCCTCAAGAACATCGATTTGGACATTAAAGAAAACGAAGTAACGGCCATTATCGGACCGTCCGGCTGCGGCAAGTCGACTTACATCAAAACCTTGAACCGCATGGTTGAATTGGTGCCATCGGTTAAGACTTCCGGCCAAATTTTATATCGCGACCGCAATATTTTCGATAAGGATTATGGCGTGGAAGAATTGCGCACACGGGTCGGCATGGTGTTCCAGAAGCCGAACCCGTTCCCGAAATCGATTTATGACAACATTGCTTACGGCCCGCGCATCCATGGCATCAAAAACAAGAAAATCCTGAACGAAATCGTGGAGAAGAGTCTTCGCGGCGCAGCAATTTGGGAAGAAGTAAAAGACCGTCTTGACGAGAATGCCTATAGCCTATCAGGCGGCCAGCAGCAGCGGATCTGTATCGCGCGTGCATTGGCGATTGAGCCGGATGTCATCTTGATGGATGAGCCGACTTCAGCATTGGACCCGATTTCCACTTTGAAAATCGAAGAACTGGTGCAGGAATTGAAAAAAGACTATAGCATCATCATCGTCACGCATAATATGCAGCAAGCAGCACGGATTTCTGATAAAACAGCGTTCTTTTTAAACGGGGAAGTAATCGAATATGACGACACTGATACGATTTTCTCCAATCCGTCCGATAAACGGACCGAAGACTATATTTCAGGCCGATTCGGCTAAGAGAGCGAGGAATAGAAAAATGTCAGTACGCGAAAAATTCGATTACGAATTAAACTCTGCCCAAGAGCAGCTGATTTTATTGAGCAATATGGCGGTAAACGCATTGACGAAAGCAGTCAATGCACTTGCTGCACACGATATCGACGCGGCGCTTGAAGTGATTGAAGACGACGCGGACATCAACCAGCTGGAAGAAGAAATCAATGACCGCGTGATTTTGCTGATTGCCAAACAATCGCCGGTCGCAACAGACTTGCGCCGCCTGATTGTTATCATCAAAGTGGCAACAGACATGGAGCGTGTCGGTGATTACGCGGTCAATATCGCGAAAGAAACGATCCGCATCGGCAAAGAGGAATTGCTTTCGCCAATCCATGAAATCCAGCAAATGCACGCTTTGGCGACAGCGATGTTGACGCAAGTCATCGAAGCGTTCGTCGAAGAAGACATCATCAAGGCAAAAGAAATTGCTGAACTTGACGATCAAGTTGATGCGCTATATGGAGAAGTCATCAATAAATTGATGCTGGCGGGTGCTCAAAACCCCGACAAGATCAACCAGATCACCCAGCTCGCGTTCGTTTGCCGCTATATGGAACGTTCAGCGGACCACGCAACGAATATCGCAGAGCAGCTGTTCTACCTTGTACGCGGACGCCATTACGATTTAAATAAATAAGATCTTTCCCCGGACAGTTGGGCCGGGGAATTTTATTTTTGCAGGAGCCGGTAAAAGTTGAGGAATATCGGTAGACTTTCCGGCTGGATGTGCTATAATTATTAAGTCGTATAGATCATGCTTATTTACAACCGATCTTTGAAAGAATTAGGAGGGATACCGATGCGTGTTAACATCACTTTAGCTTGTACAGAATGTAGCGAACGTAACTACAGCACTGTTAAAAATAAGCGCAACAACCCTGAGCGTCTTGAAATGAAAAAATATTGCTCACGTGAAAAGAAAATGACTCTACACCGTGAAACGAAGTAATTGTTTGACTGCCAAAACCTCAAGGGGTTTTGGCTTTTTTCTTTATATAGGGCTGTGTTCAGGCGACACATGAGCCCGGCCCTATATAAAGAAAGAATATACATAGGAAAGGAAGATTGGGTTATGGAGAAATCCGCGCAACGGAATTTGGTATTGGCGAAACTGAAAGAAATTGATGCAGAAAAACATACGGCGATGTCGGCGGCAATTATTGAGGGCTTGGCTGCGGATCCTGTTTTTAAATCCGCGAATATTATCGGCCTGACCATTTCGGCTCATCCTGAAGTTGACACGAAAAAGCTCATCGAGCGGATCTGGCAGGAAGGGAAGCAAGCGGCTGTGCCGAAATGCATTCCAAAAAGCAGAGGCATGGATTTTTACATCATCGATGATTTTAGCCAACTTGAAGTAGTTTACATGAATTTACAAGAACCGAAGACCTCTATTACGCGCTACGCCGCACCCGATGAAATCGATTTGATGATCGTGCCAGGCGTCGTTTATTGCCGGAAGGGCTACCGCATCGGTTTTGGGGGCGGTTATTACGACCGCTATCTTGCAGGATACGGTGGGCACACGAGGTCGCTTGCATTCGGTGTCCAATTGGCAGAAGCAATCGAAACCGAAGCTCATGATATTCCTGTGGAAGGCATTTATACGGAAAAGGGTTATATTGAAACGGGGAAGGTGCCGCGTTGAAGACATTATATGATGTGATGCAATTGTTGAAGCGCTATGGTACGTTCATATATACCGGCGATTACCAGGCAGACCTGGAAATGATGGAAGATGAGATCAAGGAGTTGTACCGCTTGCAATTTATTACGCCGAAAGAATATTCAACAGCTTTGTTGATTTTAAGGCAAAAAAGTTCAAGCCGAAAAAAATAAATTTCAAAAAAAGTGAAACGTTTCGAGGTTTGAAACGTCTTATAACGGGGAGTCCTATTATAGAAGCATCTCATCAGTATAACGCAGGTTTGTAGAGTGGACATAAAGGACGCAATAAGATATTGTAAAGTATGATTTTCATTAATAAAACATGATTTTTAATAAAAGGAGGATATGCCGGATGTTTAAAAAGGAATGGCCTAAACATTCTATCCTGGCAATCGCCATCATAGCTACTTGGCTCAAAACTTATATTGTTTATAAAACGAGTTTTTCCATTACCATTGATAATGCATTGCAGGAATTTATATTATTTCTCAACCCGCTGAGCCTTTTGTTGTTCGTTTACGGGATTTCGTTGTTCTTCAAGAGCGATAAGGTGAAAAACCGATACATTATGTCGGTCGCGATTATCACGTCGATCATCTTGTATGGCAATGTGGCTTTTTATCGGTTCTTCAGCGATTTTATCACGCTTCCAGTCCTGTTTCAGACCAATAACTTCGGTGACTTGGGGTCAAGTGCTTCAGAAAGCATCTTCTGGACAGACATCGTATTCTTTGCAGATGTCATCATCATTTTTGTTGCCATCAAGTTGCTGAACATCAAACCTTCAGCGAAAGACCTGACAGCTGCCCAGCGTAAATCGTACCTGATTTTATCTGCAGCTGTGCTGTTCTTTAACCTTGGCTTGGCAGAAACGGAGCGCCCTCAATTATTGACGCGCAGTTTCGACCGCGAAATGCTGGTAAAAAATATCGGCATGTACAATTACCATTTATACGATATTTACATCCAATCCAAATCTCAGGCGCAGCGTGCACTCGCTGACGGCTCTGAGCTTGTCGAAGTGAACAGCTATGTGCAATCGAACCAGCCGGATCCATCCCAAGAAATGTTCGGAGCGGCAGAAGGCAAGAACTTGATTGTCGTAACGCTCGAATCGCTTCAGTCGTTCGTCATCAATGAAGAAATGAATGGCCAGACGGTCACGCCTTTCCTCAACGAATTGACGAAAGATGACGACACGATTTATTTCCCGAATTTCTATCACCAAACCGGACTCGGGAAAACGTCCGATTCGGAATTCCTATTGGAGAACTCACTGTATCCGTTAAGCGGAGGCGCGGTGTTCTTCACGCACAGCGGCAATACGTATAATTCCATGGCTGAAAGCCTAGGAGAAAACGGCTACCACACGGCTGTGCAGCATGCCAATACGAAGAGTTTCTGGAACCGCGATATGATGTACCAATCGCTGAATATCGAAGAATTTCAGGACGTTGAAAGCTATACAGTCGGTGAAGGCGACGCCGTGAATTGGGGCATGAAAGATATTCCGTTCATGGAACAGTCGGTTGACCTGATGGCTGAAATGCCGGAACCGTTCTACAGCCGCATGCTGACGCTGACCAACCACCATCCGTTCTACTTGGATGAAGAAGACATGCTGATCGACGAATACGATTCGAATTCAGGCACATTGAACCGTTACTTCCAGACAGCACGCTACCTGGATGAAGCAGTGAAAACGCTATTCGATGAATTGAAAGCGAAAGGCCTTTACGAAAACTCCGTAATCGTCATGTACGGCGACCATTACGGCATTTCAGAAAACCACAACGAAGCGATGCAGCAATACCTGGGCAAAGAAATTACGCCTTATGAGTCTGCACAGCTGCAAAAAGTGCCATTCTTCGTGCATATCCCGGGATCCGATAAAGGCTATGTCGAAGAAGAAGTTGGCGGGCAAATCGATATGCGCCCGACAATCATGCACTTGCTTGGCATAGAAACTGAAAAAGACATGCAGTTCGGCGGCGATCTGTTTTCTAAAGAGCATGAAGAATTCGTCGTGTTCCGTGATGGACGATTCGTCACTGACAAAAATGTCTATGCAGGCAATGTCTGCTACGACAGCGAAACCGGGGAAGAAACGGACATGGCGCAATGCCAGCCTTTCATTGAGCCGGCTCTGCAGGAACTCGATTATTCCGAATCAATCATCAATGGCGATTTGCTCAGATTCTATGATGAGAAGAACGGCCAATTGATTTTGACTGAGGAAGAAGAAGCCAAGCTTGAACAAGAGCAGCTCCAAAAAGAAGCTGAAACAAAAGAATAAAATAAACTTCAATAAAAAGCGTCCCCGTACAATATGTGCGGGACGCTTTTTTCATGTGATCATTCACAGCCTGTTTTTAGAAAAAATAAAAAGCCGATGCATACGCATCAGCTTTCAGGGATTAGTGCAGGCTTGGTGGATATCCTTGTGTAATGATGGTCGCTACTGTGAAAGCACCGAAAATCACAAACGTACCGAAGTTAAAAAGGAATCCTAAAATTTCTTTGTTTTTTAAGGTTTGTACAGAGCCAATCGCCGCTAATACAGCAATTAGACCAAAAATAACCATAAGCAAGTTCATCTATGACACTCCCTTCAACTTTAACAGCCAGTGCCGTCTTCTTCTCTTTTATTGTAAAGAAATTCCGGATGTTTGTCGAGAGATAATATTGTCAGACCGATGAACTCTGAAATGCTATAATTTAAACCGAGGTGAAGAAAATGCTGAAAATTAACCAAATGGAATTAGGACCGGTCCAAACCAATTGCTACATCATTTCGAATGATGCCAAAGAATGCCTGATTTTCGACCCGGGCGAAGAAGCGGATAAAATCATCGGGTTTCTTCAGAAAAAACAATTGACGCCAGTGGCGATTTTATTGACGCACGCGCATTTCGATCATATTGGAGCTGTCGACACGCTAAGGGAGAAATACGAAATTCCCGCCTATCTGCATAAGCTGGAGAAAGAATGGCTGGGCAAGCCCAATCTGAACGGTTCAGGCAAGTATTCAATGGTGCCTGATTACCGGTTGAAAGATGCGGATATTCTGCTCGACGGAGAAAAGCAGCTGGAAATCAACGGCTTCAAGATGGATGTTTTCCATACACCCGGCCATTCGCCAGGAAGCGTGTCTTATTCGTTCGGAAAAGAAGGCTTTGCGATAGTCGGCGATACATTGTTCCGCGGCAGCATCGGGCGGACGGATCTTGTAGACGGTTCTGAGAAGAAGCTCCTGCAGTCGATCAATGACTCGTTATTGACGTTGCCGGAGCACATGATCCTTTACCCGGGCCACGGGCCGGAAACGACACCAGAGCAAGAGAAACAATCAAATCCATTCTTGCGCGGTTAAAAAATGCATAATAAAAAAGCGGCCAAAGTTGGCCGCTTTTTGCTTTTGATTTCGTTAATTAATGTCCAGCTCCGGGAATATGGATGAACGTTGTGTAATACGTGAATCCTACGAAGAATACAGTTAAGTAAGCTGCGAAAATGTACATGTACATGCGTTCAGAAATATTTAAGAATCCAAGAAGTACAAAAAATCCAGTGTTAGCGACCATTAATAATGATACTTCCACCATATCGCCTACATAAAACAGAACTGCAAAAATGCCAGTCCACCATCCCATTAATTTGAACATCTTATCCATGGGTAATCCCTCCTTTGCCACAACACAATAATCTCTTATTTATTATATAGGAAACGGAGTGAATGTGTAAACAGCGAGATGACGATTCTTTGTGACAAACAAGTGTATGAATTTTCCAAGGTGTTTAATTTGAAATAATTTCGAGTTTATATACCGCTTCGGAAGCTTTGGGCAGAGCAAAGACTATTGCTCCTGCGCAAGCTCGTCGCAAAGGAGTTGCCAAAAGTGCCCGGCACCTCCTTGGCTCTCGCTATGAGCCGAGAAGAACACTCGTCTCATTGCTAAGAACTTTCTGCTTCTGTATCGCTGCGCTAGCTTCGAAGCAAAGGAAATGTTCCAAATTCCATTTGGCCATCTCCTTGCCCAGCCCTTTGACGCGCCTTTGCTAAGATATCTCTCGATATGGAGCAAAACAGCGGAGAAAACCTTACTGCTCCTGCAACGCTATGCGCTTCGTCGCAAGGAGCGAAGCGACTGAGGAGGCTTGGCGCTCGCCCGCGGCAAGCGTAGCTGTTTTGCTTCATATCGACTTTGATAAATCATTTGTTCAACTTCTGTAAATAGGTAAGGTTAAAAATATTGTGGAAAATGAGATTTGGCACGGATACGGCGATCAAAAATTTATTTTGGCACATTCTATTTCCTTCTGAAAAAACGCCGGTTATACTATGGGGGAACAGGGCGGCGGCTCTTGTTCAAAACTCAGGACAGGAGGCGGCTATGCAGGAAATCGTTGAACGCAGATGCATTCAGCTGCTCGCCCAAGCGGCAGAGAGCGGCACCACAGACATCCACATCAAACCCGGCCCGACCGGCTACGACGTCTCTTTCCGCACGTTCCACTCGTTGCGGCAAGTGATGAAAATCCCCCTTGACCTCGGTGATCGCATGATTGCCTATTTCAAATACCTTTCCCTTTTAGATATGAGCGAAAAAAGAAAACCCCAAACCGGCTCTTTCCATCTCCCGATTCAAGAACTTC
Source organism: Planococcus sp. APC 3906 (assembly GCF_030407685.1). Lineage (NCBI taxonomy): Bacteria > Bacillati > Bacillota > Bacilli > Caryophanales > Caryophanaceae > Planococcus > Planococcus sp. APC 3906. The sequence goes on from NZ_JASDCW010000008.1 coordinate 52,226, forward strand.
CATATTATTTTAGAATATCAACGCTGCCTTCTGTCTTGACGAAAGAAAGCATTGTCATCCGTGTGATGGCAGAAGAAGTGGCGCGCAGCATCCATGAATTGGCCGCTTTTCGGGATTCCGCACGGCTGCTGGAAAAATTGTCGGAAGCGGACCAAGGGCTGATACTGCTAACTGGCCCGACCGGTTGCGGAAAATCCACGACTTTGTATTCGCTATTGAAGCATTGCGCAGAAAAACTCAACCGCAATATCATCACACTGGAAGACCCGGTCGAGCGCAAGAACCAGTCGATTCTGCAGATCCAAGTAAATGAAAAAGCTGGGCTCAGCTACGCGGCCGGCCTGAAAGCCATTTTGCGCCACGATCCGGATATCATCATGATCGGCGAAATCCGCGACGCTGACACTGCCCAAATTGCCGTACGGGCTGCGTTAACCGGCCACTTGGTCTTTTCGACGATCCATGCGCGCCATTCAGTTGGCTGTCTGCACCGCCTGCACGATCTTGGCGTGTCGTTTGAAGACATGGCCCAAACGCTTATTGCCATTTCCGCACAGCGCATAGTGCCGGTCTACGCGGATATCGAACAGTCCAGTGCCGCTTACCGGGCACTGTATGAAATTCTCCATGGAGAACGGCTCGATGAAGCGCTGCAGTCCGCAAAAAATCAGCAGCTGTATGTATTGCCCGAGCATTTATCGTTTGGCGGCCAGATCCGTGAGGGGGTGAAAATCGGTGCCCTTGAAGCTTCTGCAGAGAAATAAGCGGATTATCTTCCGTGACCGCGAGAATTTTCTGTCCCGGCTAGCCGTCCTCTTACGGGAAGGCTATCTGCTGCCGACAGCGCTGACGCTTTTGCTGCCGATGCACACGCCAAAACTGGATGAAGCATTGAACGGCGTGACATCGATTCTAAAGGGCGGCGGAAACGCGGCGGAGATCTTGAAATTCCTGGGCTTTAAAGACAATGTGCTATTCCCGGTTGAAATAGCCGAGCACCACGGGCGGCTTCCGGAATCGATTGACAGCATTTCAAAAAGCTTTTCCCGGACCGAACAAGTTCAGAAAAAGCTGCGCAATATTTTGGTTTATCCCGTCTCGCTGCTGTTCTTCACTTCCGGTTTGTTCCTGTTTTTCCGCACAAGCTATGTGCCGAACCTTGAAAAGCTGATGGCCTCGCTGAACGCAGACGGTGAAGGGGCGGGTGTGCCGGCCTATCTGCTGAACCTTCCGGATTTGTTCATCAGCTGTTTTGCTATTGCCGGCATCGGCGCGTCTGCTTTTGCGGCGATGTTGAGGAAAATGGGGCCGGCGCAAAAAATCGCTTGGCTGACGCGTCTTCCTGTATTGCGCAAGACCATGGTTTTCTATTGGTCGCATCTGCTGTCGCGGGAACTGGGAACGCTGCTCCACAGCGGCATCTCGCTGCAGGAATCGCTGCAGCTGCTGCAAAAACAGAATCACCATTCGATTATCCAATTCATGGCGGAAGTATGCCGCAGCGAAGTCGTGACAGGCGTGCCGTTGTCCGATGCATTGCGAAGACATCCGTTTTTCGCGCCAGATATGGCGGCGTTTGTCCAGCACGGAGAGATGGCCGGATTTTTAGGCAAGGAATTGATCCTTTACAGCGAAGTGATGATGGAGAGGATCGAAGCCCAGACACAGCGCCTCTTGAAAATTATCCAGCCTGCTTTTTTCATCATGATTGCGGCGTGCATTATCGGTGCTTATTTAGCGATTCTGCTGCCGATGTACAATTTGGTCCACACTATCTAAGGGGGAAAAACCATGCGTTTTATTAAAAATCAAAAAGGATTTACACTTATTGAAATGCTTATCGTCATGCTGATCATCACTGTCTTGATTGCCATCGCCATTCCCAATGTCACCAAACAATCAGCATCGGTCGATGAAAAAGGCTGCAAAGCTTTTGTCCACATGGTTCAAGGGCAAGTTGAATCTTACCGCATGGATGAGAAGGCGGTGCCGACGCTGGAAAGCCTTGTGTCAAACGGATATTTGAAAGATGGCGAGACAAGCTGCCCGAACGGCGACACCATTAATATCTCAATTGACGGTGTCGTGTCATCGACAGCCTCTTAAAGCAAAATGGCTTTACGCTGCTGGAAATGCTGCTGGTGCTCGGTTTACTGATGACGGTATCGCTGATAGCCGTGCCGTCATATCAAGCAATGGCGACGGACAGGGAAGAAGACCGCTTTTTCGACAATCTGATGCGCGACATCTATTATGCGCAGAGCGAATCGTATCGGACGAAGGCACCGGTTATGGTGGTATTTCGGGAAACGGAAGGGCGATATGAAGTCGTCCAGTCATTCAAAGCGATACTGCCCCCGCGCAAGCTGCCGGCAACCGTCAAACTGAAAGCTGCCAGCAATCTGAAGGCGGTGTCTTTTTCTGCCAACGGTTCTGTTACGGCTGCGGGCACCTTATTATTCGATACGAGCGATGGCGAGAAATCGCTGATCGTCCATATCGGCAAAGGGAGGCTGGTGTTTTCTGGATGAAAACGGTTTTTCATGGCCGGAAACAATGCTGAGCCTGGCCATGCTTTTCATGATGTTCGGCACGCTGCTTCCTGTGATGCAAGGGCTGCAGCAATCGCTCCACGCGAAAAAAGAGCGGCTCGCCGCTTATGAAACCTTGCATGAAGCCGCAATTGAGATTGCGGGATATGGCGTAGCAAGGGGTGAGCGGAAATCCGGAGGTATACTTTACCGATGGGAAATAGCAGAACAGCTTTGTGTGTATTACGATGATTCCCGGAATAAAGAGCAAAAGGAATGCATCGAATGAACCGAGTGGCGGACGAAAAAGGCTTTACGTTTCTCACCTCGCTTTTTGAGCTGCTGCTGCTAATGATATTTCTGCCGCTCATTGTCTTATTCTTTGTTTTTATGCGGGGCTTTTTCGAAGAAGCCGATCCCCGGGCAGCGGAATGGTTTTTGTTTGCAGGGGAATTGCAAAGCTATTTATCGGGCGCAGAATCGCTTGTGATCATCAATACTGGCGCCGGCGTAAGAATTGTCCGAGGGATAGATGAATACGATATTGAAAGCTATGACAAGGTCATCCGCAAGCAGTATTTTCAGAAAGGGCATGAAGTCATGCTGACGGGCGTCAAAAAGACCAGTTTTTCTTTGCGCGGCCACAGCCTGCTGCTGCAAGTAGAATTCACCGATGGCATAATTTTGGAGGAGGAATATGTTTTCACGCAGCCTTAGATGCGAAAAAGGTTCGATTTATCCAGTGTCCGCAGTCTTTTTCCTTTCTGCCCTTATCCTCATGTCGCACGCAGTAACTGTTTATATTATTCAATATAAGACGTATGACAGTTTGGAAAATTTGCACAGACATGCTACGATACAACTACTAGAAGAAATCGCGCAACATAAAATACCTGAGTAGCAGGATGCAATGGGTGGTAAGATGAAAAGAATATATTTGGTCGGATTTATGGGCTGCGGCAAAAGTGCCGTCGGCAGAAGGCTCAGTTTTTTATTGAAAGTCCCTTTCTATGATATGGACAAGGAAATCGTCCGGCAGACTGGAATGGCGATCCCCGAAATCTTTGCGCAGTTTGGCGAAGAACATTTCAGGGATCTCGAAACAGAGTTTTTGAAGAATTTCAGTCACGACAATTGCATCGTTTCCACAGGCGGTGGTGTATCGATGCGTGAAGAAAATCGCAAGATCATGCGGGCGACAGGGCTGGTCCTTTTCCTCGACGCCCCATTCCGGGAGATTTGGCGGCGGATCCATAAAGATCCGAACCGGCCGATTGTCCGCAACTCATCTCGGGAAGAGATTGAAGCGATGTTTAAAAAACGGTACCGTTTTTATAAAGAAGCGGCGCATATCACAATCCGCACGGAGTTTCGCACGCTGCGGCAGATTACGCAATACGCTGCTTTTCAAGTAAACCGCCTAAAAGGCGAATGATTTGATTGTCAAATTAATAATCGTTCGTGTTTGATTAGTTCTATTAAAAAAGATTGCGCTTCCGCTTATACAATGTTAGGATATAGACAAAGTTATACTATTCTGTATAACGGTTTGGACCAAACATTTGATTTGGGCGGATGAGTGCACGGGGAGAGAACGCGAAAGCGTCGCCGAAGGAGCAAATGACAATATGTCATGAATCTCTCAGGCAAAAAGACTCGTGCAGGACGCATCTCTGGAGAACGCTGCTCAGCAGCTACCAAAGAGGAAAGCCGTAAAGGTAAACTTTCAGGTTCCAGGACAGAGATTTCCCTATTCCAGGGGAATCTCTGTCCTTTTTTTGTGGAATTTGACATCCAAGGAGGAAGACGAATGGGAGAATTGCAGCGCACACCTCTTTTTGAGGCGTATTCAAAGTATGGCGGTAAGACGATCGATTTTGGCGGTTGGGAACTTCCGGTCCAATTTTCGAGCATCAAAGAAGAACATGAAGCAGTAAGAACGAAAGCTGGATTATTTGATGTATCCCATATGGGCGAAATTTTTGTGTCAGGCGAAGGCAGCCTCGAGTTTCTTCAGAACTTGGTGACAAACGACGTTTCCAAGATCAAAGACGGACAAGCCCAATACACGGCAATGTGCTATGAAGACGGCGGAACAGTGGATGATTTGCTGGTCTACAAACTGGCCGACAATGATTACCTGCTGGTCGTTAACGCTTCGAACATCGAAAAAGATTTTGAATGGATGCAAAAAAACGCCGGAGATGGCGTCGTTCTCAAAAACGAATCTGAAAATTATGGCTTATTGGCTTTCCAAGGACCCCAGGCAGCTGGGATTCTTCAGCGGTTGACGGAAGAAGATTTGTCTTCGATCCGGCCATTCCGTTTCAAAGCCGACGTTGAAGTTGGCGGCTATCCGGTCTTATTATCCCGTACGGGCTATACCGGTGAAGATGGCTTTGAAATTTATGCAAGCCCGGAAGCCGTTGTGGCGTTATGGGACAAGATTTTGGAAGAAGGCAAAGAAGACGGCGCATTGCCTGCGGGCTTAGGGGCACGCGATACATTGCGCTTTGAAGCATGCCTGGCGCTTTACGGCCAGGAATTGACAAAAGACATTTCGCCGCTGGAAGCTGGCATCAATTTTGTCGTCAAATTGGACAAAGAGCAGGATTTCAACGGCAAAGCAGCGCTTGCAGCCCAGAAAGCTGATGGGATCCCGCGCAAACTTGTAGGCATTGAAATGATCGACAAAGGCATCCCGCGCCACGGTTATAAAGTATTCGCGAATGGCGAGGAAATCGGTGAAGTGACGACTGGCACGCAATCTCCTACCTTGAAAAAGAACATCGGCCTCGCGCTGGTCGCCCGTGAATTTGCTGAACTTGGCACAGAACTTGAAGTGGAAATCCGCAATAAACGCCTGAAAGCGAAAACTGTTGAAACGCCATTTTATAAACGATCAAAATAATCTCATTTGAAAAGGGGACTGCACTCTATGAAACATCGCTATTTACCCATGACAGCTCAAGATGAAAAAGAAATGCTGGACGTAATCGGCATCCAGTCGATTGATGAGCTTTTTGCAGACATTCCGGAGAAAGTTCGCTTTAAAGGCGAATACAAGATCAAAGCCGCAAAATCGGAATCTTCATTGACGAAAGAACTGGCACAATTGGCAGCGAAAAATGCGGATACCAACCGCTACGCTTCATTCCTTGGAGCGGGTGTCTACGATCATTACAAACCAATCATCGTCGACCACGTCATTTCACGTTCTGAATTTTATACGGCTTATACACCTTACCAGCCGGAAATCTCACAAGGCGAGCTGCAGGCGATTTTCGAATTCCAAACGATGATCAGCGAATTGACGGGGATGGACCTGGCGAACTCTTCGATGTATGACGGAGGTACAGCTTTAGCGGAAGCGGGAATGCTTGCTGCTGGACACACGCGCCGCAAAAAAATCCTCGTATCGCGCGCTGTCCATCCGGAAACACGCGATGTCGTTCGCACGTATGCTTTGGGGCAATCAATTGCTGTTGAAGAAATCCCGTTGAAAGACGGACATACCGATCTTGAAGCGTTGAAAGAAATGATCGACGGCGATACAGCTGCGGTCATGGTGCAATACCCGAACTTCTTCGGCCAAGTGGAAGACTTGAAGGCGCTAGAGCCGATCATCCATGAAGCGGGCGCATTGTTCGCAGTTTCGGCAAACCCATTGGCCCTTGGCGCATTGACACCTCCAGGCAAATTGGGCGCTGACATCACGGTCGGCGATGCACAGCCGTTCGGCATCTCAGAAGCGTTCGGCGGACCGCATTGCGGCTATTTCGCAGTAACGAAACAATTGATGCGCAAAGTTCCAGGGCGTTTAGTCGGGGAAACGGTCGATGAAGACGGCCGCCGCGGATTCGTTTTGACGCTGCAAGCTCGCGAGCAGCACATCCGACGCGATAAAGCGACTTCAAATATCTGTTCGAATCAGGCATTGAATGCGTTGGCTGCTTCTGTGGCGATGACCGCACTTGGCAAGGCAGGCGCGCGAGAAATCGCTGTACAGAACATTACCAAAACGCATTATATGAAGCAGCAATTAAAAGAAGCAGGCTTTGACGTGATTTTTGACGGGGCTCATTTCAACGAGTTGACTGTGAAAACGAAAACGCCTTCGAAAAAATTGAATGCGCGTTTGCTCGAAAAAGGCATGATCGGCGGCTACGATCTCGGACGCAGCTATCCGGAACTTGAAGGCCATACGCTGATCGCGGTAACCGAACAGCGAACAAAAGAAGAGATTGATGCATTCGTGCAGGAACTTGCTGCAGCAGTGCAGGAAATGGGGGCTACTCATGCATAAAGATAACCAACCACTCATCTTTGAAATGACGAAAGAAGGCCGCGTAGGCTACAGCCTGCCAGAATTGGATGTGCCGGAAATCGACTTGAACGATATCTTGCCTGCGGGGTTGATTCGCGAAGAAGCAGCCGACTTGCCGGAAGTATCCGAACTGGACATCATGCGCCATTACACGGCGTTGTCGAAACGCAACCACGGCGTCGATTCAGGCTTTTATCCTTTAGGTTCCTGCACAATGAAATACAACCCGAAAATCAACGAATCCGTCGCGCGCTACCCTGGATTCGCGAATATCCATCCGTTGCAGGACGAGTCTACTGTCCAAGGCGCGATGGAATTGATGTTCGACCTGCAAGAGCATTTGAAGGAAATCACGGGTATGGACGAAGTGACGCTTCAGCCTGCAGCGGGTGCACACGGTGAATGGACAGGATTGATGATGATCCGTGCATACCACGAATCACGCGGCGACATGAACCGCACGAAAGTCATCGTGCCCGATTCGGCACACGGTACAAACCCTGCTTCGGCTACGGTTGCCGGTTTTGAAACGGTGACGGTCAAGTCGAATGAACACGGGCTTGTGGATCTTGATGATTTGAAACGCGTAGTCGGAGACGATACAGCGGCATTGATGCTGACGAACCCGAATACATTGGGCCTTTTCGAAGAACAGATTCTTGAAATGGCGGCAATCATCCATGAAGTCGGCGGGAAACTGTATTATGACGGCGCGAACTTGAACGCCGTTATGTCAAAAGCTCGCCCTGGCGACATGGGCTTTGATGTGGTCCATTTGAATTTGCATAAAACATTCACAGGACCGCATGGCGGCGGTGGACCAGGTTCTGGGCCAGTCGGCGTCCATAAAGATTTGATTCCTTATTTGCCAAGCCCTGTGCTGGTGAAAACAGATGATGCTTACACGTTCGACTACAACCGCCCGGAAACCATCGGACGCGTCAAACCGTTCTACGGCAACTTCGGCATCAACGTCCGTGCATACACGTACATCCGCTCGATGGGGCCGGATGGCTTGAAAGCCGTGACGGAGTACGCGGTATTGAATGCCAACTACATGATGCGCAAACTGCAGCCATTCTTTGATCTGCCGTACGACCGCCATTGCAAGCATGAATTTGTCTTGAGCGGCCGCCGCCAGAAAAAATTGGGCGTACGTACATTGGATATGGCGAAACGTCTGCTTGATTTCGGCTACCATCCGCCGACGATCTATTTCCCACTGAACGTTGAGGAAGGCATGATGATCGAGCCGACTGAGACCGAGTCGAAAGAGACCTTGGACGCGTTCATCGATGCGATGATCCAGATTGCCAAGGAAGTCGAAGACAATCCGGAAATCGTGCAGAATGCACCGCATACGACGGTGATCAAGCGCCTGGACGAAACACAGGCTGCCCGCAAACCGGTTCTGCGCTACACGAAAGCTGAATAATATATTTTAGCCCCTCTGAAATTTCAGAGGGGCATTTTTGGGTTTATCGGATGGCTGTCAGAGGGCATTGCATATTTATCCACTTCTCAAGCTCTGGCGCCGTGTTATGGGCAGGAAGTTTTCTGCAATCTCGAAATACGCTCCATTGCGAATCAAATACGCTCTGCAACCGGCGAAATACGCTCTATAAACCTTGAAATACGCCCCGTTACAGGCAAAATACGCTTCTCACCCGATTTTATTCCAATAAAAAAAGCCTTTCCGCAATCGGGAAAGGCTTTAGCTCATTATTTGATTTTGACCTTGCCGCTCCATTGTTTGAAGCCGCCTTGCAATTGGTATAATTGGTCGTAGCCTTTTTTCTTCAGAAATAACGCAACGCGGCCGCTGCGAACACCGTTCTGGTCGTAAATGTAAACGGGTTTGTCGGCGCGGATTTCTTTGTAGCGCTGGTTCAATTGTGTTTGCGGAATATTGCGCGCACCCAGGATATGGCCGTTTGCAAAATCTTTCGCTTCACGCACATCGATCAGCTGCGCTTTGCGGTAGCCTTCAATAAATTGTTCCTGTGTCAATGTGGTTACGGATTTTTTGATGCGGAAGTATGAAATTGCAGCAAAGATGAGCACTGCAACTACAACGCCTAAAGTGATGAAAAGAAAATCCAATGATCTTGCCCCTTTCTATTCTCTCTTTATTATAAAAGATGGAGTGACTCTTATTCAATGGCAATGTTACACTAATTAAAGAATTTAGGGGGCGATCTTGTGAATTTTCAAGAATGGTTGTTCATCGATACCGGCAAAGCGCCGGCATCTTTTAATATGGCGCTCGATGAAGCGCTGCTGAATTGGCATAGCGAAGGGCTGATTCCGCCGGTTATCCGTTTTTACGGCTGGGAGCCGGCGGCGCTGTCGATCGGCTATTTCCAGAAAGTCAAACAGGAAATCGATATGGAGGCCGTTAAAAAACTCGGCCTTGGCTTTGTTCGCCGTCCGACCGGCGGCAGAGGCGTGCTGCACGAGCATGAGCTGACGTACAGCATTATTGTCAGCGAAAGGTATCCAGATATGCCAGAGACGGTTACGGAGGCGTACCGGGTGCTGAGTGAAGGTTTGTTGGAAGGCTTTCGGAATTTGGGGCTTGACGCATATTTTTCGATTCCCGAAAGTGAAACTGAAAAAGCGGATTTGAAAAAACCGAAAAGTGCGGTGTGCTTTGACGCACCGAGCTGGTATGAAATGGTCGTTGCTGGCAAAAAGGTGGCGGGCAGTGCCCAGACGCGCCAAAAAGGGGTGATTCTGCAGCATGGGGCCATCTTGATCGACTTGGACGCTGAAAAATTATTATCGGTGTTCAAATTCAAAGACGAGGCTTCGAAAGATCGGATGCGCAAAAAAATTCCGGAAAAAGCCGTCTCGATCAATTCGCTGCTCGAGGAAGGCGTCACCGTGGAGCAATGTGTTCCCGCATTCAGAACCGGATTCGAAAAGGCTTTAGCGATCCGATTGACGCCATACGAATTATCGGAAAGCCAGCTCGCCGAAGTGAAAAAAATCGAAGAAGAACGCTACGGCAATGATGATTGGAATTTTCGCACATAAGGAGTCTAAAGACTCATTTTATAGTGTAGGTTTTGGCAGAAACCGTTGCACATTCAGCTTTGAGACGTCTCACGGAAAAACCAGCAAAATTTTGTTATTGCAGGGATGTTTCAATATATAGTACGATGGGAATTGTATTAATACTATATATAGTGTTTACTCCATATAATATGAAGGAGGAAATGTCAAATGGTTTCTGCCACTCAAAAAAAATATTCGTTAAATCCGGTGTCGTTGAACAGCGATATCCAGTCGTTCCCTCAAGTCCACGCAATCACGCCGGACATGAAAACGACGCATAAAGGGGTATCACGCCTCGTGATGATCGACCGCTATTCGTTTAAGGATACGGAGAAAAAGACGCTCAAAGCAGGCGACTTTGTCGTGTTGACCGTCAAGCAAGATCCGAAATTCCCGGCACGCGGCCTCGGTTTCATCGTTTCCGTCGACAAAGCGGCAAACACAGCGCAAGTTTGGATCGAGGAAGATTACCGCAGCGCGATCGACAAACCGGAAGAAATGGAAGCCGGCATCGTCAACCGCAGCCTTGATGTTATCGAAAAGCCGTTGGAAGTCTATTACGAACAAATCGCGAAACGCAATGCTTTTGGACTGGCGTCTGTTGAAACGACTCCTGAAAAGCGCGAGCATTGGTTCAATAAATTCTACGAGCAGCTTGTCGAGCTGAAATTCATTCCTGCAGGGCGCGTTCTTTACGGAGCGGGCGCCGGCACAGATGTGACGTATTTCAATTGCTACGTCATGCCTTTCGTCGCTGATTCGCGCGAAGGGATTTCCGATCACCGCAAGCAAGTGATGGAAATCATGAGCCGCGGAGGAGGCGTCGGCACGAATGGCTCGACGCTCCGCCCGCGCAATACATTGGCAAGAGGCGTAAACGGCAAATCTTCCGGTTCGGTTTCTTGGCTGGACGATATCGCGAAATTGACGCATCTGGTCGAACAAGGCGGTTCGCGCCGCGGTGCGCAGATGATCATGCTTGCCGACTGGCATCCGGATATCGCGGAATTCATCATTTCAAAAATGCAGAACCCGCGCATCCTCCGTTATTTGATCGAAAACACGGAAGACGAAACTATCAAAAAACTGGCCCATGAAAAATTGAAATTCAAACCGTTGACTGAACAGGAAGAAGCGATGTACCAAGGGATCTTGAATTACCGTGCGATTCCTGGAATGGGCGGCTTCAACGAAAAAATCATGCGCGACGCAGAAACGAAACTTCGTGACGGCGGCACCTACACGGTTCACAACGAAGAATTCCTGACAGGCGCCAACATTTCGGTCACGTTGACGGACGATTTCATGAAAGCGGTCGAAGAAGACGCAGATTTCGATTTGCGCTTCCCAGCGGTTGAATCTTATTCGAAAGAAGAAATGGCCGTTTACAATGAAAAATGGCAGGAAGTCGGAGATGTTCGCGAATGGGAGCGTTTAGGCCATAAAGTGCGCGTCTACCGCACGATGAAAGCGCGCGAACTTTGGAACCTGATCAACGTCTGTGCGACGTATTCTGCAGAGCCAGGCATTTTCTTCATCGATAACGCCAACGCGAAAACGAACGCGACAGCTTACGGCCAAAAAGTCGTGGCAACGAATCCATGCGGTGAACAGCCGCTGGCACCTTATTCAGTGTGCAACTTAGCCGCAGTCAATTTGGCACAATTCGCAGATGCGAAAACAAAGCAAGTCGATTTTGAAGCGTTGAAAGAAACGGTCAAAGTCGGCGTCCGCATGCAGGACAATGTCATCGACGCTACGCCTTACTTCCTTGAAGAAAACCGTGTGCAGGCGCTCGGCGAACGCCGTGTCGGCCTTGGCGTCATGGGGCTTGCGGATCTATTGATTTATTGCGATAAAGAGTACGGCTCGCCTGAAGGCAACGAATTGGTCGATGAAATCTTCAAGACCATTGCAGCAGCGGCGTACGAAGAATCGGTTGAATTGGCGTCAGAACGCGGAAGCTTCCCATTCTTGATCGGCAACACCGATGAAGAGACGGCAGCGCTGCGCAAAGCGTTTACGGAAACCGGCTTTATGCAGGGCATGCCGGAAGAGATTCGTGCCGGCATCCTGGAAAACGGCATCCGCAACTCGCATTTGCTGACAGTGGCACCTACGGGTTCAACGGGCACGATGGTCGGCGTTTCGACTGGCCTGGAGCCATATTATTCGTTCACTTACTACCGCAGCGGCCGCCTCGGCAAATTCATCGAGGTCAAGGCTGATATCGTAAGTGAATACTTGAAAAACAATCCGGAAGCGGACGAGGAAAATCTTCCGAAAGCGTTTGTTACATCCATGGACTTGGCTCCTGAAGCTCACGCGGATGTTCAATGCATCATCCAGCGCTGGATTGATTCATCCATCTCCAAGACAGTCAACGCACCACGCGGCTATACAGTCGAGCAAGTGGAAGGCGTTTACGAGCGTCTTTACAAAGGCGGCGCGAAAGGCGGAACGGTTTACGTCGACGGCAGCCGCGACTCGCAAGTGTTGACGCTGAAAGCGGAAGACAACACGTTCGAAGAACCGCATCAAGAAGAAGTGAAAGGCAAGCGCCCGATCGTCCTTATTGATACCATCCAAGATTTGCGTTCAACCAACGTCACCATCGGCTCTGAGATCGGCGATACGTGCCCGGTCTGCCGCAAAGGGACTGTTGAAGAAATGGGCGGCTGCAATACCTGCACCAACTGCAACGCCCAATTGAAATGCGGACTTTAATCGAATTGAAATTCCGAAAACGCGACGGCTCCGGCCGCTGCGTTTTTTTTAATGCCTGAAAATCGCGGCATATGCCTTTCAAGGAAATAAATGTATATTATTACATAAGGTTTTATTGCTAAAAAATCAAGAACGTAACAAGAGCTGCGCAAAAACGAGTTCCTGTAACAGCAGAAGACCCTTAAACGAAGAGTATAGGCTGCTTGAACTGAAGAGCGCTTGGCACGGGCAGTTAGAAATTCAGCAGGCATTGGCACTGCCTTAGCAAATAGCGGAAAGATTTGCTCTCTTAGGCTGCTGTGATAAAATAATGAAGAATGTGACAGGATAGGAGTGGGGTCAATGAAAGTATTGTGTTTGAACGGGCCGAACCTGAATCGCCTCGGCAAGCGTGAGAAGGAAGCCTACGGCACGTTTACGCTGGAGGAGCTGGAAACCGAGCTGATGGATTTTTCAGCGGGCAACGGGATTGAACTTTCTTGCCTGCAGTCGAACCATGAAGGCGAACTGATCGACTGGATCCATCAGGCAGCGGACGATGGCACGGACGCCATTGTACTGAATGCAGGGGCATATACCCATACAAGTGTTGCGATACGCGACGCGATTGCGTCCATCCAGATTCCTGTTATCGAAGTACATATCTCAAATGTCTACAAGCGGGAGGAATTCCGCCGCCATTCCCATATCGCGCCGGTTGCCGCCGGACAGATTACCGGATTCGGCAAGGATGTCTATAAGCTTGCGCTGCATGCGCTGCTATTAACCCAATCGAAAGGATGAAAAAAGTGAAACTTCAAAAATTGCGCAACGAAATGAAAGAGCAGAACATCGAGGCTTTATTGATCACGAGCCAATTTAATTTACGCTACATAACGGAATTTACGGGTTCCGCCGGCCTTGCGCTTGTCACACAGGAGAAAGCCTATTTCGTCACGGATTTCCGCTATACGGAACAAGCGACAGCTCAAGTGAAAGAGTTCGAAGTCGTGCAAGCGAAGACGAATTTATTGGAAGAGGTTGCCGAAATTTCGAAATCACTTGGCCTTGAATCGATATCATTCGAACAGGATTACGTGACGTTCGCTTCTTATACGCAATACGCAGAAAAGCTTGAAGCCGAGTTGAAGCCAGCCAGCGGATTGATCGAGAAAATTCGCATGATCAAAACTCCGGAAGAAGTGGAAGTGTTGAGAGCGGCTGCGAAAATCGCCGATGATGCATTTGAACACATCTGCACGTTCATCAAGCCAGGGATGGCTGAAATTGAAGTGTCGAACGAGCTGGAATTCTTCATGCGCAAGCAAGGGGCGACGTCATCATCTTTCGATATCATCGTCGCATCCGGCAGCCGTTCCGCCTTGCCGCACGGCGTCGCAACGGATAAGAAAATCGAAGAAGGCGATATGGTCACATTGGATTTCGGCGCACTTTACAATGGCTACATCTCCGACATCACGCGCACAGTCGCTGTCGGTGAGCCGTCTGACAAGATGAAAGAAGTTTACCAGATCGTTCTGGATTCCCAGGTGCTCGCGCTCGAAAACATCAAACCCGGCATGACCGGCATCGAAGCGGACGCGATTGCCCGCGACCACATCAAGTCGAAAGGCTACGGGGAAGCATTTGGCCATTCGACCGGCCACGGCATCGGGCTGGAAGTCCATGAAGCGCCAGGCTTGTCGTTCAAGTCGCAGACTGTCCTTGAGCCAGGAATGGCTGTGACAGTCGAACCTGGAATTTATCTGCCGGGTATTGGCGGAGTCCGCATAGAAGATGATATACTTATAACCGAGTCCGGCAATGAACGATTGACCCACTCCACAAAAGAATTGCGTATTTTACAAGTAACGGAGGAAATTAAATGATCTCAGTAAACGATTTTAAAACAGGCGTCACAATAGAAGTGGATAATGCTATTTGGCGCGTGATGGAATTCCAACACGTAAAACCAGGTAAAGGTGCCGCATTCGTGCGCACGAAATTGCGCAACTTGCGTACAGGCAGTGTGACAGAGAAAACATTCCGTGCTGGCGAGAAAGTCGCTAAAGCGCAAATCGACAACAACAAAATGCAATACCTTTACGCAAACGGCGACGTTCATGCATTCATGGATACAGAAACTTACGATCAAATCGAATTGCCGGAAAAGAACATTGAATACGAATTGAAATTCCTGCAAGAAAACATGGAAGTTCAAGTGATTCAATTCCAAGGCGAAGTGCTTGGCGTAGAATTGCCGAACACAGTAATACTTGAAGTAGCTGAAACAGACCCAGGCATCAAAGGGGATACAGCAAGCGGCGGTACGAAACCTGCTAAATTGACAACTGGCCTTGTCGTTCAAGTGCCATTTTTCATCAACGAAGGCGATAAGCTGATCATCAATACAACGGATGCTTCGTACGTTTCACGCGCTCAGTAATCCATGCAATCGGCCTCTATCTGATAGGGGCCTTTTTTTAAATATTCAGCTGGCTATTTCAAAATAGATTGAAAAAGTCTAAAATGGGATAGTGGCAACAAATATACATAAAAGGGGAGTAGGATCATTTGAAAATCCAAGAAATTCGCGAAATTATCAAGTTGGTGGATGGATCGTCAATCGACGAATTCACATATGAATCTGAAGGCGTCAAAGTGAAATTGAAGAAAAATGGCGGAGCTGTACAAGCCCCAGCAACACAATCTGCACCTGCAGCACCTAAAGCAGAAGCGAGTGCACCTGCACCAGCTGCAAAAGCGGAAGAATTGATTTCTGAAGAAACACCTGAATTAGCGGCAGAAAACAACGGCGACTTCCATAAAATCCTGTCTCCGATGGTTGGGACATTCTATAAGTCTCCATCGCCGGAAGATGAGGCTTATGTACAAGTCGGCTCGAAAGTATCCGCTGACCAAGTGGTCTGCATCGTAGAAGCGATGAAGCTGTTCAATGAAATCGAAGCGGAAGTGGATGGGGAAATTATGGAAATCCTGGTTCAAGACGGCCAGTTGGTTGAATACGGCCAACCTCTATTCCTCGTAAAAGCGAACTGAGGAGGGGAACCCTATGAAAAAAGTATTAATTGCCAACCGCGGTGAAATTGCTGTCCGCATTATCCGTGCCTGCAAAGAAATGGATATTGCGACAGTTGCAGTCTATTCGGAAGCCGATAAGGAAGCGCTTCACGTCGAGCTTGCGGACGAAGCGTATTGCATCGGACCTAAAGCGTCGAAAGACAGTTACTTGAACTTTTCTAATATCATTTCCGTAGCGAAACTGACGAATTGCGACGGCATCCACCCAGGATATGGTTTCCTGGCGGAAAATGCCAGTTTCGCAGAACTTTGCGAAGCATGCGATATCATGTTCATCGGACCGACTTCAGAAGCCATTTCGAAAATGGGCACGAAAGATGTCGCGCGTGAAACAATGAGGCTGGCAGGCGTCCCTGTCGTCCCGGGTTCCACAGGCATTGTCGGCAGCGAAAAAGAAGGCTTGGAAATCGCGGAAGAACTCGGATTTCCGGTCATCATCAAAGCGACGGCAGGAGGCGGGGGCAAAGGGATACGCGTTGCCCGCAACCGTGAAGATTTTATCACAGGCCTTCGCATGACCCAAAAAGAAGCAGCCGCTGCGTTCGGCAATCCAGGTGTATACATCGAGAAATTCATCGAAGATTTCCGCCACGTGGAAATCCAGGTGATGGCGGATTCGCACGGCAACGCCATCCATTTGGGTGAACGCGATTGTTCCATCCAACGCCGCATGCAAAAATTGGTCGAGGAAGCGCCGTCTCCTGCACTCAGCCCGGAATTGCGTGCTGAAATGGGCGAAGCCGCGGTGAAAGCGGCTCTTGCCGTCAATTACCGCGGTGCCGGTACGGTCGAATTCATTTTCGATGCCGTCAACCAGAAATTCTATTTCATGGAAATGAATACGCGCATCCAGGTGGAGCATCCGGTCACAGAAATGATTACCGGCATCGACTTGATCCAGCAGCAGCTGAAAGTCGCTTCAGGCGAAACTTTGGCGTATACGCAAGAAGATGTAACGTTTAAAGGATGGGCGATCGAATGCCGCATCAACGCAGAAAACCCGGCGAAGAATTTTATGCCGTCTGCAGGAAAAGTATCGATGTACTTAGCTCCGGGCGGCCTTGGCGTACGCGTCGATTCGGCAATGTACCCTGGCTATACGATACCGCCGTATTACGATTCGATGGTTGCGAAGCTGATCACATTCGCTGATACGCGCGAAGAAGCAATCGCCAAGATGAAACGCGCATTGAGCGAGTTTGCGATCGAAGGCGTCCACACGACGATCCCGTTCCATTTGAAATTGATGGATCACGAAGTATTCAAATCCGGGGATTTCAACACGAAATTCCTCGAAAAATATGATGTTTTAGAGTCCTAAAAGGAGAGTTGCCATATGGCTGAAAAAGCAGCACCGTATTTGCGCATGAAATCACATGGCGCACAAGATTTAGGCAGCATCGAAGTGGCACCTGAAGTATTGGAGATCATCGCCAGCATTGCGGTATCCGATATCGAAGGAATCGCCAGCATGCGCGGCAATTTTGCTTCAGGCGTCGTCGAGCGCTTGGGCAAAAAAGTCCACGGCAAAGGCGTCAAATCCGAGTTGTCAGAAGGCGGATTGATGATTGACGTGTATTGCGTCGTGAATTATGGCGTGTCTATTCCGAAAACGGCGCAGAAAGTACAGGAACATGTGCGTTCGACGCTTGAGAATATGACCAGCTTGCAGACGCAGGAAGTCAACGTCCACATTACCGGCGTGCAATTTGAAACGACGCATACAGACGAGCAGCATTAAGAAGCTGCCCGATAAGTCCGGAACCCGGGCTTATTGGGCGGCTTTTATTTTTGAAAATCAATATAGGGGTAATACTTCGCAAAACTGCCTCGCTTGCCGCGGGCAAGACAATGGCCGAAGCCTGCGAGGACAATGTCTTTGCGACGAAGAAGCGAAGCGATGCAGGAGCAGAGCTTTAATTATTCAGAGGGCTATTAGGTAATCGTAATAGGCTTTAATTTCTTTTACTTCGCGACGAGTATAACTATTGCTTCTGCATCGCTGCACTAGCTTCGAAGCAAAAACCAGCCGCCGCCGCAGGGCGGTATTGTTTACATTCAGTATAGGTAATAGAATTTTATTTCTATAACTTCGTGAAGAGTATAACTATTGCTTCTGCATCGTTACGCTCCGCTTCACTAGCTTCGAAGCAAAAACCATGCCCCGCCGCAGGGCGGGGCATGGTTTTGTCTGAACATTTCAAACTTGGAACTTCTATTGGATTAGCTGTATAATGAGGGGTAATTAGTGTGAAAAGGGGACCGGAAATTATATGAAACGACATGAGGCACGAGAAAAGGCGCTCCAGACTTTATTCCAAATCGATGGCACGGAGCTGACAATCAGTGAAGCTAGTGAGCATGTGATGGGTGAGGCCGTGGAGAAAGATAATTTTTACGAGCTATTGGTCGAAGGTACGCATGCGAATATGGCAGCGATCGATGAAAAGCTGAAAGGCCATCTTGAAAACTGGTCGCTTGAACGCCTGCCGAAAGTGGAGCGGACGATTCTGCGCATGGCAGTGTTCGAGCTTGCTTTCATGGAAGATGCACCGGCAAGCGTCGTGATGAACGAAGCAATCGAGCTGAGCAAAACTTTCGGAGACGATAAATCCAGCCGCTTTGTAAATGGTGTGCTGTCGAAATTTACTGACGAACTAGCAAACTAAATTGGAGGGGTTTTTGTGACGGCGATTACTATCGACGGAAAAGCAGTAAGCCAGAAAATTAAAGAGCAAGTGGAAGAGCGTGTGAAATCTTTGAAGGAACAAGGGGTTGCGCCTGGACTGGCCGTTGTGCTGGTCGGGGAAAACTCCGCTTCGCTTACATATGTTAAAAACAAGAAAAAAACGTGTGAAGCGCTCGGTATGCGTTCGGATCTCCATCAATACCCGGAGGATTTGAGCGAAGAAGAGTTGCTGGCGAAAATCGAGGAATTGAACAATGACCCTGAAATTCACGGTATCCTCGTGCAATTGCCGCTGCCGGAACATATCGACGAATTCAAAGTGATTTTGGCGATCGATCCGTCAAAAGATGTCGATGGCTTTCATCCGATATCTGTCGGCAATATGGTGATCGGCAAAGAAGCGTTCCTGCCGTGCACGCCGCACGGCATCATGAAACTTCTTGAACATTACGGCATCGATCCTGCCGGCAAGCACGCCGTCGTCGTCGGCCGCAGCAATATCGTCGGGAAACCGGTGGGCCAGCTGCTGCTGCAAAAAGATGCGACCGTAACGTTTTGCCATTCAAAAACCCAAGATTTAGCGTCATATACGAGACAAGCGGACATTTTGATCGCCGCAATCGGACGCGCCAAATTCATCGGCGCCGACCATGTCAAACCGGGTGCTGCCGTTATCGATGTCGGCATGAACCGCGATGAAAACGGCAAACTTTGCGGTGATGTCGATTTTGCTGCAGTGCAGGAAACTGCGGGCTATCTTACGCCCGTGCCAGGCGGCGTCGGGCCGATGACCATCGCGATGCTGATGGAAAATACGCTCCACTCTGCTGAAAATGGGCTGCAGAAAGACAAAAACGCCTAAACCATGTAAAATGAATAAAAATGAGCTGTTTTTCGAAAGAAAGACAGCTTTTTAATTTCTAAGATTGGGGTTGAAATTTTGGCGGCCGACCCGTATTTATCCGTAAAAGCATTAACCAAATACATAAAAAAGAAATTTGATGTGGATCCTCATTTGCGTGATGTCTACGTAAAAGGGGAATTATCCAACGTTAAAATCCATACGAGCGGCCACATCTACTTTACGTTGAAAGATGATGCGTCGCGGCTGCCGGCAGTCATGTTCTCCGCAAACGCCAAAGCGGTGAAGTTCAAGCCGGAAAGCGGCATGACCGTGCTGATCCGAGGTGACGTCAATGTATACGAGGCATCCGGCCAGTACCAGCTGTATGCACAATCGATGCAGTCTGACGGCATCGGCGATTATTACCTGGCATTTGAACAGCTTAAAGAAAAGCTTGCCAAAGAAGGGCTGTTCAATGCTGCACATAAAAAGGCATTTCCACGTTTTCCAAAACGCATCGCAGTGGTCACCGCGCCGACCGGGGCAGCTGTCCGCGATATTTGCATCACGCTGAACCGGCGCTATCCCCTCGCACACGTTGTCATTTATCCCACGTTGGTACAAGGCGCACAGGCGACCCAGTCGATTGTGCAATCCATCCAGGCGGCGAATCAAAAGGACTATGACGTACTAATCGTCGGTCGCGGCGGCGGGTCAATCGAAGACTTATGGTCGTTCAATGAAGAAGCCGTTGCGCGTGCCATTTATCAATCGCGCATTCCGATTATCAGTGCCATCGGCCATGAAACGGACACGACAATTGCCGATTTCGTATCGGACTTGCGTGCACCTACACCGACGGCCGCAGCTGAGCTCGCAGTGCCGAGCAAGGCAGAGCTTCTGGACCGTCTGCTTAATTACCGCAGCGGCATGTACCGGACGACCGCAAACGCCATAGCGCGTGAAAAGGCATCTTTAGAGCGTCTCACGACATCGTTTCCACTCGCTTATCCGGACCGTTTGTACCGTCCGTTTATTGAACGGGTGGAACGGGCGACCGAGTCGCTGCGCCGGGAAACGTTCCAGCAATTCAATTATGCGCGTGAACGCTACAAGAATTTGGACAAACAACTGGCAACTCGAACCCCGGAGAGCCGAATCCGCCAATCTGCATTGGAGCTGGATGCACTGAAAAAGAGGATTGACCAGCTGGCCGCGCTGGCTGTGCGGGACAATACCCAGCAATTAACTTCAGCCATGCGGACATTGGATGCGCTCAGCCCATTGAAAATCATGGACCGCGGCTATTCCATCACCTATAAAGACGACAAAGTCATAAAAAGCGTCGAGCAAGTAGAAGCCGGCGATCGCTTAAGCATTTCCATGAAAGACGGCGTTTTGAAAACGACTGTAAGCGAACGAATCTTAACAAGTGAAGGAGAGCGACAAGATGGCTGAAAAAGAAATCATGTTCAATCAGGCAATGGAACAATTGGAAGAAATTGTTCGTCAATTAGAGCAAGGTGATGTGCCGCTCGAGGAAGCGCTCACTTTATACCAAAAAGGCATGGAGTTATCAAAAGTCTGCCACGACAAACTGCAGAATGCCGAGAAGCAATTGGTGACGATGATGCAAGAAGGCAAAGAAGTGCCAGTAAATCTTGAGGACGGTTCTGCCAAATGAACTTAAGCGAATTCAGAGCCCATTATGAACCGTTGATCCAACAGGAACTTGCCGACCAAATCCAGATGCTGTCCATTCCGGCGTCATTGAAGGAATCAATGCATTATTCGCTGCAGGCGGGAGGCAAACGCATTCGCCCAATCCTGCTGCTGGCCGTATTGCATGAATTGGGTCAAGACCATCCGGACGCATTGAAAGTTGCGGCATCGATTGAAATGATCCATACCTATTCGTTGATCCATGACGATCTGCCAAGCATGGACAACGATGATTTGCGCCGCGGCATGCCGACGAACCATAAAGTGTTCGGTGAAGCTGTGGCGATTCTTGCCGGCGACGCGTTGCTCACTTATAGCTTCGGTGTGTTGGCCCGCTTGAACCACGTATCAAGCGATGACAAAGTGCGCCTCATCGATTTGCTGAGTGTCGCGGCTGGCGCAGAAGGCATGGTTGGCGGCCAAGTACTCGACATTGAAGGCGAAGAGAAAAAACTATCGCTTGAAGAACTCGAACAAGTGCATCGTTTGAAAACAGGCGCTTTGCTAACCTACAGCATTCTTGCCGGTGCGATACTCGGCAATGCCCAGCCGGAAGAAATGGTGGCGCTTGGCAAATTCGGCGAACACATCGGCCTGGCGTTCCAAATCCAAGATGATATTTTGGATGTCACAGGAACGTCACAAGAGCTTGGCAAGACAGCAGGCAAGGATGAATCGAGTGCAAAAAGCACGTATCCAGGCTTGTTAACGCTGCCAAAAGCGAAAGAAAAACTGGATTTTCACGCCAACGAAGCTTTGCAAGCCGTCTCGGTTTTGGGTGGAAAAACGTCGCTTCTCGAAGAACTCACAGCATTGATCGTAAAAAGAAAAAGCTGAACTCATACACTCTGATTTGTACTATGGCTTCACATTGTTATAATAAAGACAGATTACTCTAAGGTAAAATTATATAGAAGGTGTGTGATGGCAATGGATCTGCATACGATTACCAGTCCATCTTTCTTAAAAGGGCTGAACAATGATCAGCTCGTTGAATTAAGTGAAGATATCCGGAAATTCCTAATTGAAAACTTATCAAGAACCGGAGGCCATATCGGCCCCAATTTGGGCGTCGTCGAATTGACGCTCGCGCTGCATAAAGTGTTTGACAGCCCGTCCGATAAATTGATTTGGGACGTTGGGCATCAGTCATACGTCCATAAAATCCTGACCGGGCGCGCCAGCCAGTTTGATACGCTGCGCCAATTCAAAGGCTTATGCGGATTCCCGAAACGCATCGAAAGCGAACACGATGTCTGGGAAACGGGCCATAGCTCGACTTCATTGTCTGCGGCAATGGGCATGGCGGCAGCACGCGATATCCAGAAAACCGGCAACCACGTAATCCCGATCATCGGAGACGGCGCATTGACCGGCGGAATGGCGTTTGAGGCATTGAACCACATCGGGCACGAAAAAACCGATATGATCGTCATCCTCAATGACAACGAAATGTCGATTGCACCAAACGTCGGCGCCATGCACAGCGTGCTTGGCAGAATGCGGACAGCGGGCAAATACAATAAAGTCAAAGATGATTTGGAATACTTGATGAAAAAAATTCCTGCGGTTGGCGGAAAACTCGCTTCTACAGCAGAGCGCGTCAAAGACAGCTTGAAATATTTGGTTGTTTCCGGCATGTTCTTTGAAGAGCTAGGCTTTACGTACCTGGGGCCTATCGACGGGCATGACCTTGAAGAACTTGAAGAAAACCTGAAATACGCCAAGAAAACCAAGGGACCTGTCTTGCTTCATGTCATCACGAAAAAAGGCAAAGGCTTCCTGCCCGCTGAAAACGATGTTGTCGGGACGTGGCATGGAACTGGCCCTTATAAAATGGAAACTGGCGACTTGGTTGCATCTTCATCCAAAGCGCCTTCATGGAGCGGCTTGATTGCGGAAACTGTGCGCAAACTGGCGCGTGAAGATGAGCGCATCGTCGCCATTACGCCGGCAATGCCGGTTGGCTCGAAGCTTGTCGGTTTTGCTTCTGAATTTCCAGACCGCTTCTATGACGTCGGCATTGCTGAACAGCATGCGATGACGATGGCGGCTGGTCTGGCTGCAGTAGACATGAAACCGTTCTTGGCGATTTATTCGACCTTCCTGCAGCGCGCTTACGACCAAGTGGTGCACGATGTTTGCCGCCAGAACTTGAACGTTTTTATCGGCATTGACCGGGCAGGCCTTGTCGGAGCAGACGGTGAAACACATCAAGGCGTATTCGATGTCGCATTCCTGCGGAATCTGCCGAACATGGTCGTCATGATGCCGAAAGACGAAAACGAAGGGCAGCACATGGTCCAAACCGCGATTGAATACAACGGCGGACCTATTGCTTTGCGCTATCCGCGCGGCAATGGACTGGGCGTACCGATGGACAGCGAACTGAAAAGCTTGCCAATCGGCTCATGGGAAGTATTGGAAAAGGGCGCCGATGCGGTCATCCTGACATTCGGTACAACAATACCCATGGCGCTTCATGCGGCTGAACAATTGCGCGAGCAAGGAATCCAGCTGGAAGTCGTCAATGCACGCTTCATCAAACCGATGGACGAAGCGATGCTGCATTCGATTTTCGGGCGCAAGATTCCAATCATCACACTGGAAGAAGCAGTGTTGCAAGGCGGCTTCGGCAGTGGGGTCCTTGAATTTGCGGAAGAAAACGAATATTACGGCGCGGTCATCCACCGCCTCGGCATTCCGGATCAATTTATCGAGCACGGCGATGTCGCCGAGTTGATGGACGAAATCCATTTAAACAGCGACGAAGTGGTGCGCATTGCGAAAAAATTGACAGCTGTGCAAAAGGCGGAATCGAACGTCCTATGAATAAACCGAAAAAAGAGCGTGTAGACGTCCTGCTCGTTGAGCGGGGCATCTGTGAAACGCGTGAAAAAGCGAAAAGAGCCATTATGGCCGGCATTATATTTTCCAATGAAGAACGCATGGAAAAACCGGGTGAGAAAATCGCTGAAGACGCACCATTGCGCATGAAAGGCAATGACTTGAAATACGTCAGCCGCGGCGGGCTGAAGCTTGAAAAAGCGCTCGCCGAATTCGATTTATCGGTCGAAGGCAAATTGATGCTCGACATCGGTTCATCGACCGGCGGATTTACGGATTGCGCCCTTCAAAACGGCGCGAAGCATTGCTACGCCTTGGACGTCGGCTCGAATCAGCTGGCCTGGAAAATCAGGCAGGATGAGCGGGTCACGGTGATGGAAAAAACCAATTTCCGGCATTCAAAGCCGGAAGATTTTACAGAAGGTTTGCCGGAGTTTGCGACAATCGACGTCAGCTTCATCTCATTGCGCATCATTTTGCCGGTACTGAAACAAATAATTGTGCCAGGCGGTGATGTGATTGCTCTCGTCAAGCCGCAATTTGAGGCAGGGCGCGAAGCTGTCGGCAAAAAAGGCATCGTGCGGGAGCCGAAAACGCATCGTGACGTGCTGGCGAAAGTCGGCAATTTCGCGATCCAATCGGGATTCCATGTGAAAAATATGTCTTTCTCACCGATTACCGGAGGCGAAGGGAATATTGAATTCCTGTTCCACCTGCAATCGGCGGCAGAAGGCAGTGAAATCGCTCCGATGTCCGATGACGCAATAGCGAACCTTGTCAAATTGGCCCACGAAACACTGTAAGCACATTCCAAAAGGGCTGTCGAGAAATTCTCGGCAGCCCTTTTTTACTTCTCTTCAGTTCCTTTGTTAAAGAAATAAAGAATGCAATATCTTCTGTTATATAAATCCCCGATATGGAGCAAAAAAGAGCGGCTCCCGCGGAATATCGGCTCTCATAATTATTCTTTTTAACTTTCTCAACTACCGGAAATGACCTGAAAACCCTTGTTTTCTTGTTCACTTGTTTTTCAGGCTGAATAAAGGTACGATATAAGGTATATGGAATAATTATTCATCCTTAGGAGGACTTCAATTGAACAAAGGGCAAAGACATATTAAAATCCGTGATCTCATTTCAAACCGTGAAATCGAAACACAGGATGAACTGGTGGACCTGTTGAAGTCAGCGGGCTACGAAGTAACGCAAGCGACTGTTTCAAGAGACATCAAGGAATTGCATTTAGTAAAAGTGCCGCTTCAGGACGGCCGTTATAAATATAGCTTGCCGGCTGACCAGCGCTTCAATCCTATGCAGAAATTGCACCGTGCTTTAACGGATGCGTTCGTCAGCATTGACGGCGCCAGCCATTTCTTGATCATGAAGACCTTGCCGGGCAACGCCCATGCAATCGGTTCATTGATCGACCATTTGGACTGGGAGGAAATTCTTGGCACAATCTGTGGAGATGATACTTGTCTCATCATCTGCCGCGATACAGACCAGCGTGAAGTATTGAGACAACGTTTGATTGAGATGCTTTAAAAAAGAGGTGGACATATGCTGCGTGAATTGGATATACGCAATTTTGCAATCATCGAAGCGCTGACAGTCAGTTTTACAGAAGGACTGACCGTGTTGACTGGGGAAACCGGCGCCGGAAAGTCGATTATCATAGATGCCGTGCATTTGCTTGCAGGTGGCCGCGGAAGCCAGGAATTTATCCGCCATGGCGCGAAGAAAGCTGAAATTGAAGGCCTTTTCTCGATAGAAGATGCCAAGCATCCGGTATTCGCTAAATTAGCGGATTTCGGCATGGAGCCGACAGATGGCGAGATTTTGCTGCGCCGCGAACTGAACGATAAAGGCAAAAACGTCTGCCGCGTCAACGGGAAATTGGTGACGATTTCGATTCTGCGGGAAATTGGCGGGGCGCTGATCGACATCCACGGCCAGCATGAAACCCAGGAGTTGATGGATGAGAAACAGCATCTGCATCTCTTGGATCAGTTCGCCGGGAATTCTTTGGGCAAGGCGAAAGAAAGCTATTCGCACACCTACGATAAATACATGAAGCTGAAAAGGGAATTTGCGTCTTATAATGAAAACGAACAGCAAATTGCCCAGCGCATCGACTTGCTGACGTTCCAATTGCGGGAAATCGAAGCTGCGGAATTGATCGCGGGCGAAGAAGAGGATTTACTGCAGGAACGGAAAAAGCTGCAGAATTTCACCAAGATTTATGAATCGGTGTCTGCAGCCCATGAAGCCATTCAAGGCGAATCAAAAGGGCTTGACTGGGTTGGTTCCGCGATGTCGGAACTCGAACATGCCGCGTCTGTCGATGAACAATTCGGCAGCCATTCCGAACTGGTGTCAAGTGCGTTTTATCAGCTGCAGGACGTCTCTTCTGAAATCAAGCGATTGATTGACGATATGGAATTCGACCCGAGCCGATTGAACGAAATCGAACAGCGCCTGGCATTGATCCAATCGTTGAAGCGCAAATACGGCGCTTCTGTTGAAGATATTCTCATTTATCACGAACAGCAAGCGGATGAATTGGACAAACTCGTCAACCGTGACCAGCGTTATCAGCTCGATCAAGCGAAGTTGAAGGAATTGACCGAAGACTTGCGCGTCGACGCGGAGGAATTGACCATTTTGCGGAAAAAAGCCGCAAGCAAATTGGGCAAGGCGATCATGGAGCAATTGCGTGAACTGCACATGGGCAAAGCTTCTTTTGAAGTCAATTTCAGTGCATTGCCAAACGGCCGATTTGACCGCAACGGCGGAGATGTCATTTCGTTCTATATTTCCACCAATCTTGGCGAGCCGCTGAAGCCGCTGACGAAAGTTGCTTCAGGCGGCGAATTGTCGCGGATGATGCTGGCATTGAAGACGATTTTCTCGAAACACCAAGGCATCACTTCGATCATATTCGATGAAGTGGACACGGGCGTCAGCGGCCGTGTCGCCCAAGCGATTGCCGAGAAGATTGCGGCGATTTCCGTCCATTCGCAAGTTCTGTGCATTTCCCATTTGCCGCAGGTTGCAGCGATGGCGGATCAGCACCTCTTTATAGAAAAGAAAGTCGGGAAGCAGCGTACGACAACGGCAGTCCACGAATTGGACGGCCAGGAACGTACCGAAGAAATGAGCCGGATGCTGTCTGGTGCGGAAATCACTGATTTGACGCTGCAGCATGCCGAGGAATTGCTGACCCTTGCAAAAGATAGAAAACTTTCGTTGCGATAGAAGTGCAAAAGCACCTAGCAGGAGGAGTTAGTTGATGGAAACGATAAAAATTGCAATCGCGGATGATAATAGCGACTTAGTCAAACTAATGAGCGATTATTTGAGCAGCCAACCAAATATGGAAGTAGTCGCTGTCGCCTATAACGGCAAGACGTGCATTGAAATGCTGGGCCAGCATGAAATCGATGTTCTGGTGCTGGACATCATCATGCCCTATTTGGATGGCATCGCGGTTCTCGACGCCATCAAAGAAGATGAAGGTTTGCGCAATATTGAAGTCATCATGTTGTCAGCTTTCGGCCAGGAATCGATCATGTCGCAGGCAGCCCAAAACGGGGCTTCCTATTTCATCATGAAGCCTTTCGAAGCCGAACGGCTGGCAATCCAGATCAACCACATTATGCAAAGCCGGCCGCTGCCGGAAAATCCGAAAAAAACGGCGGCGTTGAAGAACGAAGAAATTATTGCTTTGATGAAAGATATCGGGATTCCGCCCCATATCCAAGGTTATCATTATTTGAAAGAAGCGATTTCCCAAGTGATGGATAATCCCACGCTGCTCAATAAAGTGACAAAGGAACTTTATCCGAATGTCGCAGAACGGATGGATTCAACACCGACGCGTGTTGAAAGATCCATTCGACACGCCATCGAACTGGTATGGAATCGAGACGATACGCGGCACATATCTGCTATATTCGGATACAGCGAAGAGTTGTTGAAAGAAAAACCGACCAATTCGAAATTTATCGCGATGATTGTCAACAGCACTAAAAATGGGCAAGGGAAGTAAACCCGCATTGCCGCCCACGCCGCCTTGCAAGCCCATCCCGGTGCTGCAAGCGGCTTTTTTTCTTAAATAAATCCAAGCGATGAGCTGAAATAAAAGGTTACAAATCGCATTGAAAGCTTTATAATATTTTGTGATGATGATAAAAATACGCTATTCAAACGAATGCGAATGATAAAGAAAGAAGATGGTTTAACGTGTCTGAACTGAGAATATACGCCCATCGCGGGGCATCTGGCTATTCGCTCGAGAACACCTGGAATGCTTTCCGCAAAGCAGGCGAAAGCGGCGTCGGCATCGAGCTGGATCTCCAGATCACCAAAGATGGCGTCGTAATTGTCTTTCATGACGATAATCTCAAGCGGCTCAGCGGAAAGAACCTGAAAATTGATGAAGCCGAATACAGCTTGATGAAAGAATTGAAAATCGGCAAGCGGTGGCATCGCAGGTTTTGGCACGACTCCATCCCGCTCGGCTACGAAGTCATCCAGTGGGCCAAAGATAAAAAGGTGCCGTTGAACATCGAATTGAAGAGCTCCTTTATGAAACATTCGGATGGTCCCCGCATTATCGCTTCAATGCTTGAAGGGGCGGAAGACTTTCATGTGTCCTCATTCCACCCGGAGCTCCTCCGGGATATGAAAGCATTGCTGCCTGAAGCGGAAATGGCGTTGATCCTGAAGAAAAGAATACCGTTGGAAATGCTCGAAGGGATGCACTGGGTCGACAGCATCCATCTCCATAAACGGATTTACTCGAAGCGGTTTTTAGAAGCTCTTCATGGTATGGAAAAGACTGTTCGTGTCTATGGCTTCCGCGGCAGGGAAGCTGCGATGAAGAAATTAGCGCCGGAATTGAAAGGCATCATTACAGACTACCCGCACCGGGTAACAAAAAAATTGCGTCCGCCCTCGAAAGGGTAGACGCAATTTTTTTTAGCCGGACGGCGTTATTTCTGGAACCGTTTTGAAACGGTTCCTTTTTTGCGGTCGCGGTTCAACAGGAAACCGGCGAAAAAGCCGATGCCGAGAACGACGAAAATGGTGCCGAGCGTAAACTGAAGCCACAATGCCGGATAAGGCTCAAGCAATTTATTGAACAAGGTATCGCGCATCAATTTGATGCCGTAAGCTGCGAGGATTCCCGGTATGAGCAAGATGATAAAAGCGATAAGACGTCCCATGTTTCCACTCCTTCTCCGTCTATTGTTTTCCACTTTGCTGGTGCTTGTCAAGAATCTAATCCTGCTGTACGCTTGAATGAGCATTGCAAGAAATTGCATAGATTAATCGGAAGGGTTGAAGTCCTTTGCAAAACGTTGTTGTCATCGGAGGCGGGGCAGGCGGATCAGCCATCCTCCAAATTTTGATGGAATCGGAATATTTGAATGTCTACGGCGTCGCTGACCTTAATTTGCAGGCGCCCGCGATACTCGCTGCACAGAAAAACGGCATCCGCGTCAGTACGGATTTCCATGATTTTGCCAACGAAGAGGTTGATATGGTATTCAACGTTTCCGGCAGCGAAGAAGTCCAGCGCGAGCTGCCTGGCCTATTCCCACAGAAAACGGTCATTATCCCAGGGGGCATCGCCAATGTCTTGGTACGCTTGGTCACCGAAAAAGAACAGTTCATTTCATTGATGAGTGAAGTCAGCCACAAACAGAACATCATCTTCAATTCAGTGGAAGAAGGGATGATCGGCATCGACCGGAAAGGGCGCATCAATTTCATCAACAGGAGCGCGTCCCGCATGATCGAAGTCAGTGCCGAAGAAGCGATGGGGCATCCCATCAACGAACTGATTACGATGAGTGAATTGCCGCGGATTTTTGAAACCGGCCGAACCGAATTGAACCGGGAGCTAGAGCTGAAGAACGGCCTGAAAATTGTCACTTCGCGTTTTCCGATGGTCGACGAATTCGGAGAGACGATTGGCGCCTTTGCTGTGTTCAAAGACATAACGGAAGTGGTATCCCTCGCTGAACAGATCACCGACTTGAAAGAGATCCAGACGATGCTCCAAGCGATCATCGCTTCCAGCGACGACGCGATTTCGGTTGTGGACGAACAAGGGATCGGCTTGCTCGTGAACCCAGCTTACACCCGCATCACCGGCCTTGAGATGGATCAGGTCATCGGCCAGCCCGCATCGGCGGACATTTCCGAAGGGGAAAGCATGCATTTGAAAGCATTGCAGACGCGCAAGCCATACCGCGGCGTCAATTTGAAAGTGGGCCCCGCAAACCGGGAAGTCATCGTCAATGTTGCACCGATCATTGTCGACAACAAGTTGAAAGGCAGTGTCGGGGTCATCCACGACACCACCGAAATCCGCTCGCTCATGAAAGAGCTTGACCGGGCGCGCAGCATCATCCGTACGCTCGAATCGAAATACACATTTGATGACATCATCGGCTTGTCGTCTGAAATGCAGTTGAGCCTGCAGCAGGCGAAATTGGCCGCACAAACGCTCGTTACGGTTTTATTGCGCGGCGAATCGGGCACCGGCAAAGAATTGTTCGCCCATGCCATCCACAGCGCAAGCGAACGGAAATTCAATAAATTCGTGCGCGTCAATTGTGCTGCTTTGTCGGAAGAGCTGCTAGACAGTGAATTGTTCGGCTACGAAGAAGGCGCCATTCCTGGGAAAAGCGGAGAGAAAAGAGGCTTGTTCGAGGAAGCCAATAACGGCAGCATCTTCCTGGACGAGATCGGGGAATTGTCGCCGATGATCCAGAGCAAATTGGTGCGTGTGCTGCAGGAACACGAAACGCTGCGAATCGGCGGCACCAAGCCGATTCCTGTCAATGTCCGGGTCATCGCCTCAACAAACGCCAATATGGAAAAAGCGCTGCTTGGCGGCACGTTCCGGGAAGACTTGTATTACCGGCTGAACCGCATGCCGATCCTCATCCCGCCGCTTCGCAACCGCAAGCAAGACATTCCGCGCATCGTCGACCGCCTGCTGATGAAGTTGAATCAGGAATACGGCCGCAATATCGAAACGGTAACGGAGAAGGCCATGCAATTGCTGCGTGTCTACGATTGGCCGGGCAATGTGCGGGAACTCGAGAATGTCATCAGCCGATCGATGATTTTCATGCAGATGAACGATAAGGTATTGACCGAAGAACACATCCCGCTGAACATGCTGAGGGCGGCCGAAGCGAAAAATGAAGTGGTCATCGAATCATCGGTACCGCTGCAGGAACAATTGGATGCAGTGGAGCGGGGCATCTTGCACCATTCCCTGACACAGTTCAAAGGCAATAAATCCAAAACCGCAAAACAGCTGGAAATCTCCTTGCGCACGCTTTATTACAAACTTGAAAAATACGGCTTAATGTGATTTGCAACATCTTGCATGGTTTTGCAAGAAATTGCAAAGAAAAAGGCGCTTATTGTAAAATAAAGCGCTTACAAGCCTTATATAATGCGTTTTAATCTGTTTTAATTAAAAGGGAATGGGGTGAAAAAATGACCACATTAACGCAAATAATGGATGAAATTTCAGCGGAAGCCGATAATACGGTAGCTGTCGCTGCGGCGGCAGATTCCGAAGTTCTTGAATCCGTCAGCATGGCGCTCGAACGCAATTTGGCGAGTTTCCGGCTGTACGATGATGAAGTGAAAGTGAAGGAAATGATCAAACGTGATTTTCCGCACTTGGCCGGCCATCCGAAAATCCAGATCCACCATGTCAGCGGCAGTGCCCAAGCGGCGAAAGAAGCTGTCAAATCCGTATATATGAACGATTCGAATGTTTTGATGAAAGGGCATATCCCGACAGCCGTTTTATTGAAAGCAGTGCTGAATCCGGATTATGGCTTGCGGACAGGCAATGTATTGTCCCACGTCGCAGCTTTCGAAATCCCAGGCTTCGATCGGTTGATTTTTATCACCGATGCCGGCATGAACATCGAGCCGGACCTGAAACAAAAAGCGCAATTAATTGAAAACGCTGTCTCGATCGCGCGATCTGTTGGAGTCGAACTTCCAGTAGTGGCGCCGTTGGCTGCTGTTGAGGTGATCAACCCGACCATGCAGGCGACATTGGATGCCGCTGCACTGACCGCGATGAACAAGCGGGGCCAAATCAAGAATTGCATCGTCGATGGCCCTTTGGCCTTGGATAATGCAGTGTCTGTAGCTGCGGCCCACCATAAAGGGATCACAGGCGAAACCGCCGGCAAAGCCGACATCTTGCTTGTACCTACAATCGAATCCGGCAACATCCTATACAAATCATTGGTCTATTTTGCAAAAGCAAAAGTGGGGGGCGTCATTGCGGGTGCGAAAGCGCCGATCGTTTTGACTTCCCGTGCAGACAGCGCTGAAACGAAGCTTTATTCGCTCGCGCTGGCTATCCGCTCATCAAGCAGTCAACAAACATACTAGGGGGACTTGACAATGGAAATTTTCAAAAGAATGGAACAGCACGACTACGAACAATTGGTGTTTTGCCAAGATAAAACTTCAGGATTGAAAGCGATTATCTGCATCCACGATACAACTTTAGGGCCGGCTCTTGGCGGAACGCGTATGTGGAACTACGAAACAGAAGAAGAAGCAATCGAAGACGCAATCCGCCTTGGACGCGGAATGACATATAAAAACGCAGCAGCTGGCTTGAACTTGGGCGGCGGCAAAACCGTTATTATCGGTGATCCATTGAAAGACAAAAACGAAGAAATGTTCCGTGCTTTCGGCCGCTTTATCCAAGGCTTGAACGGGCGTTACATCACAGCTGAAGATGTCGGCACAACAGTTGCGGATATGGACTTGATCCACGAAGAAACGGATTTTGTTACAGGGATCTCTCCAGCATTCGGTTCTTCAGGCAACCCGTCACCAGTTACAGCTTACGGCTGCTACATCGGTATGAAAGCAGCTGCGCTTGAAGCGTGGGGCGACGATTCACTAGAAGGCAAAACGGTTTCTGTGCAAGGCGTCGGCAACGTAGCTTACACACTTTGCGAACACTTGCACCAAGAAGGCGCAAAATTGATCGTAACGGATATCAACCAGGAAGCAGTAGCACGCGCAGTGAAAGACTTCGGAGCGATTGCCGTTGCACCGAATGAAATCTACTCACAGCAAGCGGACATCTTTGCACCATGCGCAATGGGCGCCATCATCAACGACGAAACGATTCCGCAATTGAAAGTCAAAGTTGTTGCTGGTTCAGCGAACAACCAATTGAAAGAAGAGCGCCACGGCGATGAGCTTGAAGCACTTGGCATTGTTTATGCACCGGATTTTGTTATCAACTCAGGCGGCGTTATCAATGTTGCGGATGAATTATACGGCTACAACAACGAACGTGCGATGAAGCGCGTTGAAACCATTTACGACAGCATCACACGCATTTTTGAAATCTCGAAACGCGACGGAATTCCGAGCTACCAGGCTGCGGACCGTATGGCGGAAGAACGCATCGACCGTATGCGCAAATCAAGAAGCCAATTCTTGCGCAACGAACACAACATCATCTCAAGACGCTAAATGGCAGGCAGGCACGGCCGGTTCAACCCGGTTGGCGCCTGCTGCTTGTGTAGTTTACTGAAAAGAAGAAATGGAGGGATCGCTGTGCAAAAACAGCAGCAGCGGATTTTGGTCTTAAACCCAGGTTCGACTTCGACTAAGATCGGTGTTTTTGACAACGATATCCTGATAATGGAAAACACCATCCGCCATTCGACGGAATCGCTTGCACAATTCACGTCAATCATCGACCAATTCGAATTTCGCAAACAAACCATTCTAGAAGCGCTCGACGAAGAAGGCATGAATGTCTCCAATTTGTCCGCGGTCTGCGGACGCGGTGGATTGCTTCGGCCGATCGAAGGCGGGACCTATGCAGTAAATGAAACGATGCTGAACGATTTGCGCAAAGGCGTATCGGGCCAGCACGCTTCGAATCTTGGCGGCATCATTGCCTTTGAAATTGCTCAGGCATTGAACATACCGTCATTCATCGTGGATCCGGTCGTCGTGGATGAATTGGATCCGATTGCACGCGTGTCAGGATTTGCATTGATTGAACGGAAATCGATTTTTCACGCATTAAACCAAAAAGCGGTTGCCCGCCGCTACGCGAAAGAGTCAGGGCGCGCATACAGCGACTTGCGCTTGGTCGTCGTTCATATGGGCGGCGGCATAACAGTCGGCGCACATATCGGCGGCCGTGTCGTGGATGTCAACAACGGCCTTCACGGTGACGGGCCGTTCAGCCCGGAAAGAGCGGGAACGGTTCCGGCAGGTGATTTGGTTGAATTATGCTTCTCGGGCCAGTATTACCGCCAGGAAATCATGAAAATGCTCGTCGGACAAGGCGGCTTGGTCGGATATCTTGGGACGAATGACGCGGTAAAAGTGGAAAAACGGATCCAAAAAGGCGACATGGAAGCAAAACTGATTTATGACGCGATGGCTTATCAAGTGGCGCGCGAAATCGGTTCAGCAAGCGCTGTTCTTGAAGGTAAAGTGGATGCGATTATTCTGACTGGCGGACTCGCTTACGGCAAAAGTTTCGTGGAGTCGATTACGAACCGCATCAGCTGGATTGCAGACGTTGTTGTCATGCCAGGTGAAAATGAGCTCCAGGCTCTAGCCGAAGGGGCAGCACGCGTATTGAACGGAGAAGAACAAGCGAAGATTTACCCGGCAGGAAAATAACGAAGGAGGTCGTCTTCAACCATGGCACAAAATTACGATGTCGTCATTATGGGCGGCGGAACAGGCGGCTACGTAGCCGCCATCCGCTCGGCTCAATTAGGATTAAAAACAGCGATTGTCGAAAAAGGCAATCTTGGCGGAACATGCCTGCACAAAGGCTGTATTCCAAGCAAGGCGCTGCTCCGCAGCGCGGAAGTTTACGCAACCACCAAAAACCATGCAGCTGATTTCGGCGTTGTCACTGGAGACGTGTCATTGGATTTTTCACGCGTCCAACAGCGTAAACAAGCGATTGTCGACCAATTACATGCAGGCGTTCAAGGCTTGATGAAAAAAGGCAAGATCGACGTCTACGAAGGCATCGGCCGCATCCTTGGGCCGTCAATCTTTTCACCGAATGCCGGCACGGTTTCCGTTGAAATGGCAAACGGCGAAGAAAACGAAATGCTGATTCCTAATAACGTCATCATCGCGACCGGTTCTCGTCCACGGACACTTCCGGGCTTGACGATTGACGGCGAATTTGTCATGAGTTCCGATGAAGCGCTTCAAATGCAGGAGTTGCCGAAATCGATTTTAATCGTTGGCGGCGGCGTTATCGGCATTGAATGGGCATCGATGCTCAATGATTTTGGCGTAGAAGTGACGGTCATTGAATACGCAGACCGCATCATTCCGACTGAAGACAAAGATGTGTCGAAAGAAATGCTGAAATTGCTGTCGAAAAAAGGCGTGAAATTCGCAATCGGTGCAAAAGTGATGGCGGATACGCTCGAAACTGGCGACAACGGCGTAACGATCCAAGCTGAAGTAAAAGGCGGAATGGAAACGTTCAATGCAGAAAAAATGCTGGTTTCTGTGGGCAGACAGGCAAATGTTGAAAACATCGGCCTGGAAAACACGGACATCATCGTGGAAAAAGGCTTTATCCAAGTAAAACCTTCCTTCCAGACAAAAGAATCTCATATTTACGCAATCGGCGATGTCATTGGCGGCCTGCAATTGGCACACGTTGCATCCCACGAAGGCATTACGGCCGTTGAGCACATCAAGGGCAATAATCCACATGCCATCAATTACGATTTGGTATCGCGCTGCGTTTATTCCAATCCGGAAGCGGCAAGCGTCGGCATCACTGAAGAGCAGGCAAAAGAAAAAGGGCATGATGTCAAAGTCGGCAAATTCTCATTCAAAGCAATCGGCAAAGCGCTTGTTTACGGGGAATCAGACGGCTTCGTCAAAATCATTGCCGATAAAGAAACAAACGACATCTTAGGGGTTCACATGATCGGGCCGCACGTTACCGATATGATTTCAGAAGCTGGCCTGGCCATGGTTCTGGATGCGACTCCGTGGGAAATCGCCGAAACCATCCATCCGCACCCGACACTGTCAGAAGTGATGGGCGAAGCGGCGTTGGCTGTAGACGGCAAAGCGATTCATAGCTAAAGGGGGAATTTCAATGGCTTCAAAACACGAAGATGCAGGTTTGTCACAAGACGATTTGCTGAAAATGTACGAAACAATGCTGACGGCGCGCCGCGTCGATGAGCGCATGTGGCTGCTAAACCGCGCGGGCAAAATCCCGTTCGTTATTTCTTGCCAAGGACAGGAAGCGGCTCAGGTCGGTGCAGCATTTGCACTGGACAACACCAAAGACTATATCGCACCTTATTACCGCGACCTAGGTGTCGTTTTGCATTTCGGCATGACGCCGAAAGATTTGATGCTTTCAGCTTTCGCTAAAGCGGAAGACCCGAACTCAGGCGGACGCCAAATGCCTGGTCATTTCGGACAGAAGAAAAACCGCATCTTGACAGGTTCTTCACCGGTTACGACGCAATTGCCGCATGCAGTCGGCGTTGCATTGGCTGGGAAAATGAAGAAAAAAGATTTCATCACATTTACAACGCTTGGCGAAGGCTCTTCAAACCAAGGGGATTTCCACGAAGGCTTGAACTTTGCAGGCGTCCATAAATTGCCGGTCATTACGATGGTCGAAAACAATAAATACGCGATTTCCGTTCCTTATGACCGCCAAGTGGCGAGCAAGAACGTGTCGGACCGAGCAGCTGGATACGGCATGCCGGGCGTCACAATCGATGGCAACGACCCGATCGAAGTATACAAACACGTCAAAGCAGCTGCAGACCGCGCACGCCGCGGCGAAGGCCCAAGCTTGATCGAAACCGTTTCAGAACGGATGACGGCCCACTCATCAGACGATGACCACCGCCAATACCGTTCAGCTGATGAACTAGCAGCGCAAAAAGAAAAAGACCCGATTCTCTTATTCGGCGCTTATTTGAAGGAAAACGGCATCATGGACGACAAACTGGAAGCGGACATCAACGCCCGCATCATGGTTCTTGTCAACGAAGCGACGGATTATGCTGAAAACGCACCGTACGCTGCACCGGAAGACGCGCTGAAATACGTCTACGCGGAACAAGGAGGTAACGAATAATGGCAGTTATGAATTATATTGACGCCATCACGCTTGCCATGAAAGAAGAAATGGAACGTGACGAAAATGTTTTCGTTATTGGCGAAGACGTCGGCAAAAAAGGCGGCGTGTTCAAAGCGACGCAAGGCCTCTACGATCAATTCGGTGAAGACCGCGTTGTCGATGCACCACTTGCAGAATCGGCGATTGCCGGAGTTGCAATCGGAGCAGCGATGTACGGCATGCGCCCAATAGCGGAATTCCAGTTTGCGGATTTTATCATGCCGGCTGTCAACCAAATCATTTCGGAAGCATCGCGCATCCGTTACCGCTCAAACAACGACTGGTCATGCCCGATCGTGTTCCGTGCGCCATTCGGCGGCGGCGTCCACGGCGCGTTGTACCATTCGCAATCGGTGGAAGCCGTTTTCGCAAACCAGCCTGGTTTGAAAATCGTCATTCCGTCGACTCCATACGATGCAAAAGGATTATTGAAAGCGGCCATCCGCGACGAAGATCCGGTTATGTTTTTCGAACACAAACGTGCTTACCGCCTGATCAAAGGCGAAGTGCCTGAAGAAGATTACACGATTGAAATCGGCAAAGCCGATGTGAAACGCGAAGGCGACGACATCACAGTCATCACTTACGGACTGGCTGTGCATTTCGCGCTCCAAGCGGCAGAACGCCTTGCTGAGGACGGCATTTCCGCCCACATCCTGGACCTGCGCACAATTTACCCATTGGACAAAGAAGGCATCATCGAAGCCGCTAAGAAGACCGGCAAAGTACTTCTTGTCACAGAAGACAATAAAGAAGGAAGCATAATCGGCGAAGTAGCGGCGATCATCGCTGAAAACTGCCTATTCGACCTGGATGCTCCGATCAAGCGCCTGGCTGGCCCAGACGTTCCCGCAATGCCATACGCGCCAACTATGGAGAAATTCTTCATGATCAACCCGGATAAAGTTGAGAAAGCAATGCGTGAACTAGCGGAATTCTAAACAAGAAAAGCGGAAGCGCCCGATTAGCTCCGACAAGCGCTGGAAGCTTGGCATGTAATGGCGTCTTTTGCCATTGCTGGCCAGGCTGAAGCGACTCGAGGAGCTGGGCGCTGCAGCTGGATCAAAAGAAAAGCGGAAGCGCCTGTTATGTCCTAAAAGGCTGAAGATCTGAAGGAATAGCTGCTGAAGCCCGATCAGAAATGCAAATAAGGAGGAATCCCTTTGGCTATTGAGAACATCAAAATGCCCCAGCTTGGCGAAAGTGTCACAGAAGGCACCATTGAAAAATGGCTTGTCGCTCCTGGCGACCACGTCAATAAATACGATTCGCTGGCGGAAGTCAATACAGATAAAGTAACGGCAGAAGTCCCTTCTTCGTTTACCGGCATCATCAAGGAATTGATTGCTGCAGAAGGCGAAACCCTCGCAGTTGGCGAAATCGTCTGCACAATCGAAACAGAAGGCGGCGACTCGGCTCCAGCTGAAGACGCGACACCTCAACAAGCGGACACCGGCAAAGAAAACACGATGCCTGCAGCAGATACAGCGGTATCGAAACAACCGGCTGGCGCCAATGGCCAGTCACAACCGGTCCGCCCGTCCGGCTCGAAAGCCCGCTACTCGCCAGCAGTCCTGCGCCTCGCGCAAGACAACGACATCGATCTTGCACAAGTCGATGGATCAGGCAATGAAGGGCGCATCACGCGCAAAGATTTGTTGAAACTGATCGAGAGCGGCAACATCCCGAAAGCCGGCGATGCACCTGCAGCTCCTGCTCGCGAGGAAGCTCCTGCGCCTCAAGCAGCTGCACAGCAAGCACCGGCTGCAGCTCCTGCAGCGAAGTCAGCGCCGATCGAAAGCGCCCCTGGCGATATCGAAATCCCGGTAACAGGCGTCCGCCGCGCAATCGCTGCCAATATGCTGAAGAGCAAGCACGAAGCGCCGCACGCATGGATGATGATCGAAGTGGATGTTACTGACCTGGTCTCTTACCGCGATTCCATCAAAGGCGAATTCAAGAAAAAAGAAGGCTTCAACATTACGTATTTCGCCTTTTTCGTCAAAGCTGTATCACAGGCTTTGAAAGAATTCCCGATGATGAACTCGATGTGGGCTGGCGACAAGATCATCCAGAAAAAAGACATCAACATCTCGATCGCAGTTGCATCAGACAGCGCGTTGTTCGTGCCTGTCATCCGCAACTCAGATGAAAAGTCCGTCAAAGGCCTCGGCCGCGACATCAACGACTTGGCATTGAAAGCCCGCAACGGCAAATTGGGTTCTGCTGATATGCAGGGCGGAACGTTTACTGTCAACAACACAGGATCGTTCGGTTCTATCCAGTCAATGGGCATCATCAACCATCCGCAAGCGGCAATTCTGCAAGTCGAGTCAATCGTCAAACGCCCTATGATCATGGGCAACGGCATGATTGCAGCCCGCGACATGGTCAATTTGTGTTTATCGCTCGACCACCGCGTGCTTGACGGACTTGTCTGTGGACAATTCCTCGGACGCGTCAAAGAAATTCTGGAAAACATGAACAAGGAAAACACTTCCGTTTATTGATGGAAAGCCTGAAGTCTGCGGACTTTAGGCTTTTTTTCCTTTTATGTCTGCGGATAGTCGGGTAAAATGAATATAGAGACCTTTAGGGAGGGAACAGCTTGACTATCGAATCGATGAAAAAGACCCAATTTTCCGAACGTACATATGAAGACTGGCGGGAAGCGGCTGAAAAAGCGCTGAAAGGCAAACCGCTGGATGAAACTTTAAGAACACCGACGATAGAAGGCATCACCTTAGAACCGTTATATACAAAAGAAATGTTTGAAAAACGCGGCCATGCTGCCGAGAGCCAAGCGGCGGCTGTACAAAATGGAAAACGGCTTCCAGGCTGGTTCGTTGCTCAAGAAACCGCTTACGAAACGGCTGCGGATTTTTTAGCAGCAGCAAAAGAAGAATTGGCGCGCGGAAATGAAACGATCGTTTACACGAGCCAAAAGAATTTGCAATGGGCAGATGCAGAATTAGAAGAGCTCGCTGGCCTCATCGTGACGCATCCGCTGTACTTCAAATTGGGATCCGACGATAACGGCATCTTGCGGGTTTTTGATTTTATTGATGAGCAGCAGCTTTCGCATGTGCAGGGAGCCATTCAAGCAGAGTTCTCAGTAACGGCTCCGGCGAATGTGCGCACCGTCTTGATCGATACGATCCCTGTGCACGGTGCAGGCGGCACGATTATCCATGAACTTGGCGTGGCGCTCAGCATTTTGGCGGAAACAATGGAAACCGGCAATTTCAGCGCGCAAGCTGAAAAAATCTGGGTCCGTTTTGCAGTCGATACTCAATTTTTCCAGGAAATCGCGAAGCTCCGCGCATTCCGCGTGTTGTGGAACGCATTTTGTGAAGCATACGGCGAAAAAGCGCCAGCGGTACCGGTCTTTACCGAAACATCGGTTCGTTCTTATTCGAAACTGGATCCATACGTCAATTTGCTGAGAGCGGGCAACTCGACTTTTTCGGCAGTCCTTGGCGGCACAAACGCGCATACGGTTCATCCGCATGATTTCTTGACGGGGCCGAATAGCAAAAGCCGCCGGATTGCGCGCAACGTCCAGCTGGTCATCAAAGAAGAAGCGCATGCGGCACATGTCCTTGACGTTTCAGCAGGCTCTTATTTCATCGAGTCGCTGACACAGGAATACGTGGAAGCAGCTTGGCAGTATTTCCTCGAAATCGAAGAAGCTGGCGGCTATGCGGAAGTCATGCAGTCTGGCTGGTTGGCGAACGATATGCAGGCGAAATGGCTGGAGCGCAAAAAGCAGATCGCTTTGCGCAACGCTTCACTGATCGGCACGAATGTCTACGCTGACCCGCAGGAAGCAGTCAAAGACGGTGCGATCGACGAAAGCCATCTGGAGTACATCACAGCGAAGCGCTTAGCTGCGCCGTTTGAAAAAATGCGTGCACTCAGCAAAGAGCTGATTTTAAAAACGGCGATTGTCCACCTGGCGCCATTGAAAACCGTAAAAGCCCAGTCGGATTTCGTGGTCGGTTTCCTAGCAGTCGCAGGGCTCGAACCATTGATCAGCCCGGAATTGAAGGCGGCGGAAGAAGTGAATAGCTTCCTCGCTGAACATGAAATCGACTA
This sequence comes from Planococcus sp. APC 3906, assembly GCF_030407685.1. Lineage (NCBI taxonomy): Bacteria > Bacillati > Bacillota > Bacilli > Caryophanales > Caryophanaceae > Planococcus > Planococcus sp. APC 3906. The sequence continues at coordinate 93,389 of NZ_JASDCW010000008.1, forward strand.
TGCCGTGCTATGCGGACCGGCAGAGGCAATCGACAGCATTCTGCCGGGCTTGCAAACGTCTGCTTCAGTAGACGTGGCAGGGCGAATTCCGAAAGAGCGCAGTGAATCCTGGAGTGAACACGGAATTACGGATTCGATTTACAACGGCAAGCACATCAATTCGAAATTGGAAGCAATCTTAAGTCTCGGAAAGGGGGCCTTCTGACATGGCTAAACCGGATTTTTCTAAAGTCGATTTACAGCAATTGTCTCTGGAGCCGCAAGAAGCGATCCAGCAAGAACCTTTTGAAACGAATGAAGGCATCGCCGTCAAACCTGTGTATTCAGCGCAGGACATGGATGGCACTGAAAACAGTTTGCCTGGTTTTGCACCGAATTTGCGCGGCCCTTACCCGACGATGTACGTATCGCGTCCGTGGACAGTACGCCAATATGCCGGATTTTCAACGGCTGAAGAAAGCAATGCGTTTTACCGCCGCAATTTGGCAATGGGCCAAAAAGGGCTGTCGGTTGCATTCGATTTGGCGACCCACCGCGGCTATGATTCCGACCATCCGCGCGTTGTCGGAGATGTCGGCAAAGCCGGCGTTGCCATCGACAGCGTAGAAGACATGAAAATCCTGTTTGACGGCATCCCGCTCGACCAAATGTCGGTATCAATGACAATGAACGGCGCAGTTGTGCCGATCATGGCATTTTATATTGTTGCGGCAGAAGAACAAGGCGTGTCGCCGGAACAATTGGCAGGGACGATCCAGAACGATATTTTAAAAGAATACATGGTGCGCAATACGTATATTTATCCACCTGCCATGTCGATGAAAATCATCGCGGATATCTTTAAATACACATCTGAAAAAATGCCGAAATTTAACTCGATTTCGATTTCCGGCTACCATATCCAGGAAGCGGGAGCGACAGCCGATATTGAATTGGCGTATACGCTTGCCGACGGATTGGAATACGTCCGCACCGGCCTTGCAGCCGGCATCGGCATCGATGCTTTTGCGCCGCGCCTGTCGTTCTTCTGGGGCATCGGCATGAACTATTTCATGGAAATCGCGAAAATGCGTGCAGCCCGCGCCATCTGGTCGAAAATGATGAAATCGTTTGATCCGCAAAACGACAAATCACTTGCGCTCCGGACACATTCGCAGACTTCAGGCTGGAGCTTGACCGAGCAGGATCCGTTCAATAACGTCACACGCACGCTGATCGAAGCAAATGCGGCGGCGATGGGCCATACCCAGTCGCTGCACACAAACGCACTTGATGAAGCGATTGCGTTGCCAACGGACTTTTCTGCCCGCATTGCCCGCAATACGCAATTGTTCCTGCAGGAAGAAACCTTGATGACGAAAGTCATCGATCCGTGGGGCGGTTCGTATTACGTCGAAGCGTTGACCAATGAATTGATGGAGAAAGCGTGGCAATTGATCGAAGAAGTGGAAGAGCTTGGCGGCATGGCGAAAGCGATTGAAACCGGCCTGCCAAAAATGCGCATCGAAGAAGCGGCTGCGAAAAAGCAAGCGCAAATCGATTCGAACGAAGAAATCATCATCGGAGTCAACCGCTACCGCTTGGATGAGGAAGACCCGATTGATATTTTGAACATCGACAACACCATGGTGCGCAAAAAGCAGATCGAGCGCATCGAACACATGAAAGCGACGCGCGACAGCGCAAAAGTCGGCGTGGCATTGCGCCGCCTTGCAGCTGCTGCTAAAACTGGGGAAGAGAACATCCTGGAATGCGCAGTGGATGCAGCGCGCAACCGTGCGACCTTGGGTGAAATCTCGGATGCCATTGAAGAGGCATCTGGACGGCATAAGGCGGTGATCCGTTCAGTGAGCGGGGTATACAGTTCAAACTTCTCGAACCAGCAGGAAATGGAAACCGTCAAGGAAATGACGGAAGACTTTATTGAAAACGAAGGGCGCCGTCCGCGTATCCTGATTGCCAAAATGGGGCAGGACGGCCATGACCGCGGAGCGAAAGTCATCGCGACAGCATTCGCGGACCTTGGATTTGATGTGGATATCGGGCCGTTGTTCCAGACGCCTGCCGAAACCGCGCAACAAGCAGCAGAAAACGACGTCCACGTCATCGGCGTAAGCTCGCTGGCAGCCGGACACATGACTTTGGTGCCGGATTTGGCGGCTGAACTGAAGAAAATCGGCCGTGAAGACATCCTGATTGTTGTCGGCGGTGTCATCCCGGCGCAGGATTATGAATTCCTGCGCAATAACGGAGCGAGCGCCATCTTCGGACCCGGCACGGTCATCCCGGTTGCGGCCCAAAAAGTCATCGAAGAGATTTACAGCCGCCTCGGCTATGAGGAAGTGGCCGACTGATGGACCGCGAAAAAGGTTCCCGGCGGGTCATGGAAGGCGTCAAAGCCAGCCACGATGGCATGAAGTCCGCGCCGCGCAAGAAATTCAAAAAACCGCAGGCGCAAGGCTCCAAAACCGCTGAACTGGCTGAAGGGGTATTGGGCGGATCGCGCATCCACTTGGGCAAAGCGATCACGCTGCTGGAAAGTTCGAATCCGCAAGACAAGCAGACGGGGCAGGATTTGCTGAACCGGCTGCTGCCGCATACCGGCAACAGCATCCGCATCGGCATCACCGGTGTACCCGGAGCGGGAAAAAGCACGTTTATCGAAACCTTCGGTGAAATGCTGACAGGGCTAGGCCATAAAGTGGCGGTGCTCGCCATCGACCCAAGTTCCTCAGTGACCGGCGGTTCGATCCTAGGCGACAAGACCCGCATGGAAAACCTGGCTCGAAACCCGAAAGCATTTATCCGGCCGTCACCTACTGCCGGTACGCTGGGCGGGGTCCACAAAAAGACCCGTGAAACGATGCTGTTGTGCGAAGCGGCGGGCTACGATGTCATTTTGGTGGAAACCGTCGGCGTCGGCCAAAGCGAAACCTTGGTGCGCGGCATGGTCGACATGTTCTTGCTGCTCGTGCTGACCGGTGCAGGCGATGAACTCCAAGGCATGAAAAAAGGCATTCTGGAACTCGCTGACGCCATCATCGTCCATAAAGCGGACAGCGACAACATGAAGCTTGTCGAAAAGACGGTACGTGAATACAAGCAAATCCTGCATTTTCTGCAGCGCGCGACAGAAGGCTGGAAGACCCAGGCATTGCCTGCGTCTTCACTCGAACAAACAGGTATACGTGAGATTTGGGATATGGTTAAGCAATTCGAAGATACGGTCAAAGTGAGCGGCTATTTCACCGTGCGCCGGCAGAACCAGACGAAAGACTGGTTCCGGTCGATGATCACCGATGAATTGCTGAGCCGGTTCTATGGCGACCGGGAGCGCAGCGGCAAAGTGAAAAAACTGGAGCAGCAGGTCCTTAACGAAGAGCTCACCGTATCGCAAGCCATTGCGGATTTATTCGAGTAAGCTTTTTTGCAAGTCTTTTCAAGTCCTGCTATGATTGAAAGAGGAAATTAGAAGGAGTGGTTAACGAATGGCTATGGATTTTAACTTCATGATGAACGATATCGTTAAACAAGCGCGCCAGGAATTGGTAGACGGCGGCTATACACAATTGGAAACAGCAGAAGAGGTCAATGAAGCCTTTGCACAACCCGGCACGAGCCTTGTTATGATCAACTCGGTATGCGGCTGCGCAGGCGGCATTGCACGCCCTTCAGCTTTGCATTCCGTACATTATGATAAGCGCCCGGACCGCCTGTTGACGGTTTTCGCTGGCCAAGACAAAGAAGCGACTGCGCAAGCGCGCCACATTTTCGGCGATGACCACTTGCCGTCATCCCCATCATTCGTCTTGCTGAAAGACGGAAAAATGGTGGACGAAATCGGACGCCATGAAATCGAAGGGCATGACCCGATGTCTGTAATTACACACATCCAGGAATTGTTCGAGAAACATTGCAACGAAATCTAATGCTAAAATGCCCCTTTTCTAGGGGCATTTTTTTGTAGAAAGCGTTTTCTGCGTTCGTGAATACAAAGAGAATCTGGCTGAAAAGAGGGGTGGAACATGAAACTGAAGCGTTTTTCAATTGGCTACCGTACAATGAAGACAGCAGCCGGAGCCGCGATTGCGATATACCTGGCGCAGCTTTTGCAATTGGATTATTACGTATCGGCCGGTATCCTCGCGATTCTGTGCATTCAGCCGACCAAGAAAAAATCCATCCGTGCAGCTTTTTCGCGTTTTGTCGCAAGCCTCATCGGAATTGCCTACGCATTCGTCTTTTTTGAAGGCATCGCGTACCATCCAATCGTGTTCGGTATCATGATTCTGCTGTTCATCCCAGTTCTGGTGTCGCTGAGATTTTCGGACGGCTTTGTTTCAAGCGCCGTCATCTTGCTGCATATCTACGACGCGGGAAATTTGACCGGCGGCCTTCTGCTGAACGAAGTGGTATTGATGGCTGTCGGCTTCGGCACTGCGCTGGCAGTCAACGTTTACATGCCGAGCATCGAGAAAAAACTGGATGATTACCGCAGCCAAATCGAGCAGCTGTACTCGACGATTTTTTACGAAATCGCCAATTATCTGCGCCAGGGAGAATCCACCTGGACCGGCGCTGAGCTGATGGAAAGCGAAAAGCTGGTGAAAAAAGCAAAAGCGCTCGCCTACCAGGATGTTGAAAATCACGTCACCCGGCTCGAGAACAAATACTATCGTTATTTCGACATGCGTGAGCAGCAGCTCGACATCATCGAGCTCATCCTGCCGAAAATCACCGAACTGCCTGCCGAAGTCGGGCAATCCCATTTGGTGGCGGAGTTTCTGGAGGATTTAGCCGCGCACGTCCATTCAGGCAATACCGCTGACCAATACCTCGGCAAGCTTGACGCAGTGAAAGCAGACTTCGCCAAAATGCCGCTGCCGGACAACCATGAAAAGTTTCTGGCAATGGCTGCGCTGTACCAAGTTATCGAGGAAATGGAAAGCTACCTGGAGATCAAGTCATCTTATCAAGGGTTTACCAACAAAAAACCAGCAGAAGCATAGCTTCCGCTGGTTTTATTGTTGGCAGAAAAATTTTTGGAAATTATAAATCCGATATTCCACAAAACAGCTCCGCTTGCCGCGGGCAAGACATTGGCCGAAGCTAGCGAGGCCATGTCTTTGCGACGAAGTGCGTAGCACTGCAGGAGCAGTAGGGTTTTCTCCGCTGTTTTGCTCCATATCAGGAGACGAGTATTGAAGTGCCGAAAGCTAGCGAAGCGACTTATGTAACTTTAGAGTTCTTCGATCAAAGAAATAACTAGTTATTAAGAAACACCTCTGAATGAAGCGGAAGGCGGCGACTCCAGCGGGCAAAGCCTGAGCTGAAGCCCCCGCAGGAGCGATAGCGACGAGGAGACTGAAGCCAGGCCCGCGGAAAGCGTCCGACTGAAGCGGAATGAAGAGTTTTCTCGAAAAACCCCCCTGCAGAATTTTCTGCAGGGGGTTTGAACTAGCTTATACGATAAAGCTTAGGCCCATTAACAATGATGACAAAAGCATCAAGGCGATCATGGAGTAGACAACAATTTTGCGGAAAGCTTGGTTTCTCATTAACAAATTGCTCCTTTATACCGTTTTAGTCTTTAAAGAAATGATAGCATATTTCCAAAAACATTTATAGGGAGAGCTTTTAAGGCGCGAAATGTGGCGCAACAGCTAGAGTTTTGCCGGCCAAATCTGTACAATAAAATAGAACATACTAAAGGGGATGAAAAAGATGAAGAAAGTCGACCATATTGGAATAGCGGTGCGGAATCTGGAACAAGTCCTGCCTTATTACACGGACGTTCTCGGCTGCCCTTTATTGAAAATCGAAGAAGTGGAATCACAGAAAGTGCGTGTGGCATTCATCGATGCCGGCAACATCAAGTTGGAGCTATTGGAGCCGATGGACGACACTAGCCCGATTTTTAAATTTATGGAAAAAAGAGGCGAAGGCATTCACCATATCGCGTTCGGTGTTGAAAACATTGAACAGCGCATGGAAGAGCTTCGCGCAGACGGGGTGCAATTGCTGAGCGAATCGCCGAAGCCAGGAGCTGGCGGTGCGTTAGTGGCTTTCTTGCATCCAAAATCATCGAATGGGGTATTATACGAACTTTGTGAAAAGCAATGATTGAGGAGTGGGAGAATGGACATTTACGAAAGAATCAATGAATTGTATGACCGGAAACGCGAAATCGAGCTTGGCGGCGGCGAAGACCGCATCGACAAGCAGCATGAAAAAGGCAAGCTGACAGCGCGCGAGCGCATCGACTTGCTTGTGGATGAAGGGTCGTTCGTTGAATTGAGCCCGTTCATGGAACACCGCACGACGGATTTTGGGATGGCGAAAGGGCCAGGTGAAGGGGTTGTCACCGGCTACGGCAAAGTGAACGGCCGGCCGATTTATTTGTTTTCACAGGATTTCACGGTTTTCGGCGGCGCGTTAGGTGAAATGCACGCGAAGAAAATCGCCAACGTCATGGATTTGGCCGCAAAAAATGGCGCGCCGTTTATCGGCTTGAACGATTCAGGCGGCGCACGCATCCAGGAAGGCGTATTGTCGCTTGATGGCTACGGACATATTTTCTACCGCAACTCGATTTATTCTGGCGTGATTCCACAGATTTCCGTCATCATGGGGCCATCTGCCGGCGGCGCGGTGTATTCGCCAGCCATCACGGATTTTGTCTTCATGGTCGACAAGACGAGCCAAATGTTCATCACAGGCCCGAAAGTCATCGAAACCGTAACAGGCGAGAAGATTTCGTCTGAAGACCTTGGCGGATCGAAAGTACATACCGCAATCAGCGGAAATGCGCATTTCCGTTCGGATACTGAACAAAGCGTACTGCAAATGGTGCGCCGTTTGATCGGCTATTTGCCGCAGAACAACCAGGAAATGCCGCCGCGGCTTGCTGTCGACGACAAGGACGATTACCGTCCGAACCTGGCAGACATCGTCCCGTATGAAGCTATTCGCCCGTATGATGTTCGCCGCGTAGTTGAAGACGTTGTCGATACCGACAGCTTCATGGAAGTGCAGCCTGAATTCGCGCGCAATATCGTCATCGGCCTAGCCCGCATTAAAGGCGAAACAGTCGGCCTTGTGTGCAACCAGCCGAAGGTCATGGCGGGCGGGCTTGATATCGATTCTTCCGATAAAGCGGCACGCTTTATCCGTTTCTGCGACTCGTTCAACATTCCGTTGATCACGTTCGAAGATGTTACGGGCTTCTTCCCAGGCATCAAGCAAGAACACGGGGGCATCATTCGCCACGGAGCGAAAATCCTGTATGCTTATTCAGAGGCAACTGTGCCGAAAATGACGGTCATTTTGCGCAAAGCTTACGGCGGCGCGTATGTTGCATTGAACTCGAAATCGATTGGTGCGGATTTGGTGTATTCATGGCCGAATGCGGAAATCGCGGTTATGGGACCGAATGGCGCAGCGAACATCATCTTCGCGCGCGAAATCGCAGCGAGTGATAATCCGGAAGAAACACGTGCAGCTAAAATCGAGGAATACCGTGAGAAATTCGCGAATCCTTATGTTGCAGCAGCTGCAGGCATGGTCGATGACGTCATCGATCCGCGTGAAACGCGCATCAAATTGATACAGGCGCTTGAAATGATGCGCCACAAGAAAGATTCACGGCCAGCGAAAAAACATGGCAATATGCCGTTATAAGAGAAGGGGTACCAATCTTGAAAAAAGACAGATTGCTGAAAGAATTTCTTGAGTTGGTGCAGATCGACTCGGAAACGAAAAACGAAGGCGAAATTGCTAATGTTTTAAAACACAAATTGGAAGCGATCGGCTTTCATGTAGCGGAAGATAATTCATCTTTCCACAATGGCCACGGCGCCAATAATTTGATTGCCACATTGCGCGGCGCAGCACAAGACGTTCCAGCCATCTATTTTACGGCGCATATGGACACGGTTGTGCCGGGCAAGGGCGTCAAGCCGGTGGTGCGCGATGGGTACGTGCATTCCGATGGCACGACGATTCTCGGCGCGGATGACAAAGCCGGCATTGCCGCGCTTTTGGAAATGATCCGCTCGATCCAGGAAGACGAGATTGAGCATGGCGATATTCAATTGGTGATCACGGCTGGCGAGGAAAGCGGTCTTGTCGGAGCAAAAGAAATGGATGCCTCGCTGTTGTTTGCGAAATACGGCTACGCAGTCGACAGCGATGGACAAGTCGGCGGCATTGTCACCTCTGCGCCGTACCAAGCGAAATTATGGACGACCATCCATGGCAAGACAGCTCATGCGGGCGTTGCGCCTGAAAAAGGCATCTCTGCGATTACGATTGCAGCTAAAGCAATTTCAAAAATGACCTTGGGCCGCATCGACTCGGAAACGACGGCGAACATCGGCCGTTTCGAAGGCGGCAAAGCGACGAACATCGTCTGTGATGAAGTCCATATCCTGTCAGAAGCCCGTTCGATCAAAGAAGACAAATTGGCTGCGCAAACAGCCCATATGGAATCGGTTTTTGAAGACATGGCGAAAAGCATGGGGGGAAGCTCGGAAACTGAAGTGAAGCTGATGTATCCGGGCTTCCATTTCGCAGAAACGGAGCCGGTTGTGGAAATCGCGAAAAAAGCGGCGGCGAACATTGGCCGGCCTTCACCGGTGCTGACAAGCGGCGGCGGAAGCGACGCCAATATCTTTAACGGTTTCGGCATTCCGACTGTTAATCTTTGCGTGGGCTACGAAGAAATCCATACAAAAAAAGAGCGCATGCCGATCGAAGAACTCGAGAAGCTGGCTGAGCTTTTAGTGGAAATCGTCAAAGAGTCCGCGAAAGTTTAAATACGTTAAAAATAGCACGGCAAAAAGAGAGGGCGGTCCTGCCCTCTCTTTTGCTTGCCTTCAATCGAAAGCAGGAGCGGTACGGACATTCGCCCGGCCGCTGTGGTAAAATAAAGCAATAGAAGTCAATGAAAAGTGGAGCGATTAACATGGCGGGTCGAGTGATATTTCATATCGATATGAATAGTTTTTACGCATCGGTGGAGCAATCCCACGATCCTAGCCTGAAAGGCAAAGCGCTGGCGATTGCGGGAAACCCGAAAGAGCGGCGCGGCATCATTGTGACGTGTTCTTATGAAGCTCGGGCACACGGCATTTACACGACGATGCAAGTCCATGAAGCGAAGCGCAAATTCCCGGATTTGATTTTGATGGCGCCGAATTTTGAACGCTACCGGACCGCATCAAAAGCGATGTTTGACATTCTGCGCTCATATACCGACAGCGTCGAGCCGGTGTCGATCGATGAAGGCTATGTTGATGTAACGGAATTGGCAGAGTTGCACCATCCAGTTGAGCTTGCAAAGGAAATCCAGCAGCGCATGCTGTCTGAATTGGACTTGCCATGTTCCATCGGCATTGCACCGAATAAGTTTCTGGCGAAAACCGCTTCCGATATGAAAAAGCCGCTGGGCATCACGATTTTGCGGAAACGGGACATCCAGCAAATATTATGGCCGTTGCCGGTCATCGACATGCACGGCGTTGGCGAAAGCACAGCCGCTAAATTCAAGGGGCTTGGGATTGAAACGATCGGCGAATTGGCTGTGGCCAATAATGGCTTATTGAAAGAAAAAATGGGCAAGAATGCATTGCGGCTGCAGAATCGGGCAAACGGCATCGATGACCGCATTGTCGACCCTGATTCGATTTACGACACCAAAAGTGTCGGCACCTCGACGACGCTGCCAATCGATGAAACCGATGAAGCGGAATTAAAAGCGGTATTCAAGCGGCTCTCCCAAAAAGTAGCGAACCGGCTGGAGTCCAAAGAGCTTTCCGGACCGACTGTCAGCATCCAGACGCGCAGCGCCGATTGGAAAAACCGCACACGCAGCATCACGTTGAACAATACCGTGTGGAAAGCGGATGACATTTTCCGCAACGCATGGCAGCTTTTCACGAAGCATTGGAACGGCGAGCCGCTGCGGCTGGTCGGCGTCACGGTGTCGAACGTTGCAGACAAAGGGGACATGACGGAACAATTGTCCATCTTTAATTTTCAAGAACACGCAAAAGAAGAGCCGCTCTTGGAGCTGATGTCGAAATTGGAAGCGAAATTCGGCAAAAGCGTTCTTATTAAAGGGGCAAAATACAAAAAAACTTCGTATGATTCCAAAACCAGTTTCAGCAAGGATTTTTTGGATGACCACGACCACGATAGAAAGTAGGGACTTTATGCAGTTATTATTTCTGGGGACAGGGGCAGGCATGCCTTCAAAAATGCGCAATACAAGTTCGCTGGCCCTGAAATTGCTGGAAGAGCGCGGCACAGTCTGGCTTTTCGACTGCGGTGAGGCAGCACAGCATCAGATCTTGCACACAACAGTGAAATTGCGGAAAATCGAAAAGATTTTCATCACCCATATGCATGGCGACCATATTTTCGGGCTGCCGGGGCTTTTGGGCTCGCGTTCGTTCCAAGGCGGGGACGAACCGCTCGGCATTTATGGCCCGCCCGGCATCCGGGAGTTCGTGGAAACAGTATTGCGCTTGAGCCGCACCCATTTGACCTATGACATTTCATACCATGAACTGGATGGAAAAACTGTTTTCGAAGACGAGACGATGGTGGTGGAAGCGGCAGAGCTTGACCATGCCATTCCGTCTTGGGGTTACCGCATCACGCAAAAACCGCTGCCGCCGAAATTGCAGATCGAAAAAGCGGCGGCGCTCGGTGTCCCAAAAGGGCCGCTGCTGGCGAAGCTGAAAAACGGCGAAGACGTATTGCTTGAAGACGGCCGGACCGTTCGCAGTGAAGACGTCACGGATGCGCAGCAGCCCGGGTTCGTCGTTGCGATTCTCGGGGACACCCGCTTTTGCGAAAATGCCGTTGCGCTTGGCAAAGGCGCCGATGTTCTGGTCCATGAAGCGACGTTTGACAGCGACACCCAAAAGCTCGCGGCGGATTACGGCCATTCGACATTTTTGGACGCTGCCCGCACCGGGAGCCTCGCAGGGGCGAAAACCGTTATCGCCAACCACATCAGCGCACGTTTTTTGCCGGAAGATGACAAACGGCTCATCGGACAAGTGAAGGATGTGCATGCTGATTTCCACATCGCCCGCGATTTATTGGAATTCGATTGGCAGCAGCAAACAAGGAAAATCAAGAAAAAATAAGAATAAATTGGAAAGCCATCGGATGCCGATGGCTTTATTTGGGAAAATATTAAAAAATTTTTGGAAATAATAGAACAAGTGTTCTCTTTATGTTAAAATAAACGTACAGCTGCATGAGGACGGTTTGGCCATTCCCGGAAAGGGGGTGGTGATATGACAATTACAGAATCATTCGGTCTCGTTTTCACGAGCATCGGTTTGACGATCAGTGCAGTGACTTTGGTCGTTTCCATGATTTTAGTCATTAACAAAAAAAAATAACCGTCCCTTGTGGTAGAGGAAAGACGGTTATTTTCTGAAACCAAGATTTCCAGCCAACCGCTCTTGCGCGGCATGCAGCTGGCCGAATGCCTAGGCATTCGGTTTTTTGCGTTACATTAAGTATACTAAATTAGCCGTTTTTTGCAACTGCCTTATAGCCAGCCGCGCTCATACGGCACAGGGACGTCTATGTCGGCTTTCAATTCTTTTGCCGCCGCATAAGCCCAGTATGGTTCGCGAAGCAGCTCACGTGCCAGGAAGATCATATCCGCGCGTCCGTTTTGCAGAATTTCTTCTGCATGAAGAGCGCTCGTGATGAGTCCGACAGCGCCTGTATCGATTGGCGTCTCGTGTTTGATGGTCTCGGAGAACTTAACTTGATAGCCGGGGAACACCGGTATCTGTGCAGGCACCAAGGCGCCAGAACTGACATCGACCAAATCGACGCCTTGCTGTTTCATCCATTTCGTCATTTCCACGTATTGCTCAGGCGTCATGCCGCCTTCAGTGTAATCGTGTGCGGAGATGCGGACGAATAACGGGCCATCCCATACTTCATTGACCGCATCAATCGTTTCACGCAGGATGCGGTAGCGGTTTTCCGCAGTGCCGCCGTATTCGTCGCTCCGTTTATTGGACAGCGGCGACAGGAATTCATTGATCAAATAACCGTGCGCACCGTGCAATTCGATGACGTCGAAGCCCGCTTTTTTAGCGCGGATTGCTCCGTCCTTGAACGCTTGCACGGTTTCTTGGATGTCTTCGACGGTCATTTCGACCGGCGTCTTGTATTTATCGTTGAAAGCGATGGCGCTTGGTGCTTGAATCGCACCACCAACGGTCGCCTTTCTGCCAGCGTGTGCCAGTTGAATGCCGGTTTTCGCACCGTTTTGCTGCATCAGGCGAACAATTTCCGCCAAGCCGTCGATGTGGCTGTCGTCCCAAATGCCAAGGTCGCGGGAAGAGATGCGCCCTTGCGGCTGGACCGCTGTCGCTTCGACGATGATCAAGCCGACCTGGCCGACTGCGCGCGTCGGATAATGCACACGGTGCCAGTCTGAAACTTTGCCGTCTTCTTTATCGCTTTGGTACATGCACATCGGCGCCATGACGATGCGGTTTTTAAATGTGGTGTCTTTGATCGTATATGCTTCAAATAACTTTGCCAATAAAAACGCCTCCTTCAAATTCTACCCAACTGTTTTTCAGTATACCAGAAGGTATTATTCGAATTCCCGTCCTAAGGCTTGTGCACGGTCAGCTGCGTCTTTCACGCATTCGCCGACAATCCCTTTAAAGTTGTTCCGTTCAAGTGCAGCGAGGCCAGCAGCTGTCGTGCCGTTCGGGCTGGTGACTTTTTTGCGGAGCACAGCGAAATCTTCATGCTGCAGCATATCGGCCGCTCCTGAGAAAGTCTGCCGGACGAGCCGTTTCGCGTCGGCAGGCGACAAGCCGTTGGCAATCGCCGCTTCTGTCATCGCTTCCGCGAAATAATAGATATACGCCGGCCCGCTGCCTGCAACGGCAGTTACCGCATCGATCTGCTTTTCATCGACTACTGTGACACTGCCGATCGACGACAGCAAATCACGCAAATCGTGCTGCTGGTCGAGCGTGACATATTTGCTCCAGGCAACCCCGGTTGCGGACTTGCCGACTTTCGCCGAAGTGTTCGGCATAGCGCGGGCGACAGGGAAGTTGCCGACGTGTTTCTGGATCGTTTCAATGGAGACGCCGGCAACCACAGAGATGATGACAGTGTTGCCGGTCAAATTGTCTTTGATATCCGTTAACGCAGCTTCGACATCTTTCGGTTTCATCGCCAGCAGGATGAAATCAGCGTTGCGCAATTCCTGCCGCTCTTTCTGGACGATTTTCACGCCGTATTCATCGCTCAACAATTCCAGCCGGTCACGGTCGGACTTGTTCATCACGGCGATATCCTCCGCCTTTAAAATCCGTTTATTGATCCAGCCATGGATCATCGATTCCGCCATGGAACCTGCTCCTACGCATACAATATTCATCTTCAGCACTTCCTTTTCTTCTATAGTATATAAATAAAATCAATATCAACATTTGCGCTTTTCCGTTTTTCCATAAAAAAAACGAATCCATCCCTGCTTTTTGCAAGGACGAAAACGTTTGGTTTCCGCGGTACCACCTAAGTTTGCCATTATGGCACTTCTCGAGATCCTTAACGCGGACGTACGGCCGTGTTTTGCACGGCAGCTCAAAAGCAGGTTCGGGAAGGGAGCGGGGGTGTGCGTTTCAGCGGGAGCACACTCTCTGGGCACCATCATCTTCCGTACTGGCCTTTTTCTTCGCTTCTATATGTACATGCATTATAGGGTGTTTTGGCGCGTTTTGTCAAATGCCCCCGGCACGTGACGGAGCGGCCGTTTCGCGGTATGATAGGTGAATAGTCATTCAGTTTAGAGGAGATGGAAATATGGCTTTACATAAAATTATTATTCCGACGCCTTTTGCGGTCGGGGACGTTAATTCTTATTTAATGAAAGGCGATATGCTGACCTTGATCGATGCGGGCCCGAAAACGCCGGAAGCATGGGAAGCCCTGAAATTCGGGCTGAAACAAGCGAATGTTGAACCCGACGACATTGAACAAGTCGTGTTGACGCATCACCATCCTGACCATGCGGGCTGGGTGGATGGCTTCAAAAACGCTACATTATATGGGCATCCGTATAATGATTTGTGGCTGCGACGGGACCAGGCTTTTTTTGATTACCACGATGCCTTTTATTTGGAGCGTTTGAAAGAGGAAGGCGTGCCGGATGATTTGATGTTCTGGGTCAAGAAAATGAAGCGCCCGCTGAATCTGCTCGGCAGCCGGCCGCTTGATATGGCAATTAATGAAGGCGATACGCTGCCCGGCCATCCGGACTGGGACGTCATGGAGACGCTTGGCCACGCGCAAAGCCATTTGTCGTTCTGGAATAAAGAAACGGGCGAAATGATCGGCGGCGACCACGTGATCGCAAAAGTGAGTTCCAATCCGCTCATCGAACCACCCTTGAACCCAGACGAAGGCCGTCCGAAATCATTGCTTCAATATAATGCATCATTGGCGAGGCTGCTCAAAATGCCGATTGACGTCATCTACAGCGGCCACGGCGAAGAAGTGCGCAATGTCCATGAACTGGTTACGCAGCGCCTTGAGAAGCAGCACCAACGGGCGATGAAAGTGCTGGCGATGATTGAACAGGAAGAAAATACAGTTTACAGCCTGACGCAAAAACTTTTCCCATATGCTTACGAAAAGGAATTGGGCCTGACGCTGTCGGAAACCATCGGCCAAATCGATTACCTGCTTGAGGAAGGACAGATTGTGGAACGTCTCGGCGAAAATGGCATTCTCTACTATAGTAAGGCTTAAGAGAATAGCTGCTTCCTATTGCAACAGGCAACTGAAGCGGTTAAAATAAACCTGTTGGACTTTTCTAATAATGCCGACACAACGACGATCAACTAGCAAAGGAATGAATAATTTTGAAGAAATTTGGTTTATTGATAGCAAGCATGCTATTTTTGGCAGCATGTTCAGATGATAAGAACGCAGAACCGGCCGCAGAAGAAACTGCGCCGCCGGCAGAGCAGGAAGTTGCAGCAGAGCAGCAGGACATGACGGAAGAAGGCTTTATCACGCAAGTGACAACAGACAAGATTCTCGTCAACAATATTTATTTTGATATTCCTGAAGACGTAGCGATTAACCTTAAAAACGGGGAAGAGTCGACAGACGGCGTCATCAGCGATATCCGCACTGGCATGAAAGTCAACATTGAGTATACTGGACCACTAGCTGACGGCTTTCCGTTGGAAGCACAGGCTGACACCGTGTCGATCTTGAACGATGCGGAATCGAAAAAAGAATCGGAAGCCTTGCTGGCGTTCATCGAAGGCGAGCAATTGTCTCGTTTGCTGATGCTGGGGCAGCCGCTTGTGCGCGACAACCAAATCGGTTTCCTGTTTACCAATATGGAGAACGGCAAGATGTCTGAAGTGAAAATCGACCTGGATTCACATGAATATACAATAGGTGGAGAATAAGAGCAGCTGCGGCTGCTTTTTTTTATGTAAATTTGTAGAGTTATACACTTGCACTTATAAATATTCCGTGATACTATATGTATATTAACAACACATAACTGTATAAAAATACATTGGAGGTTTTCATATTGAATAAAAAGATCGTTTTAGCGTATTCAGGGGGATTAGATACATCGGTGGCCATTCCGTGGCTGAAAGCGGAAGGCTACGACGTTGTTGCAGTGTGCCTCGACATCGGAGAAGGCAAGGACTTGGAATTCATCAAACAAAAAGCGCTTCAAGTCGGAGCAGTTGAAAGTTACATGATCGATGCGAGAGATGAATTTGCGGATGAATATGCACTTATCTCATTACAAGCCCATACATTATACGAAGGAAAATACCCGTTGGTGTCCGCGTTATCGCGTCCGCTGATTTCGAAGAAACTGGTTGAAATTGCCGCAGAAACCGGCTCTACTGCAGTTGCGCATGGCTGTACAGGAAAAGGCAATGACCAGGTGCGTTTTGAAGTATCCATCAAATCATTGAATCCGGCACTTGAAGTGGTAGCGCCGGTTCGCCAATGGGGCTGGTCGCGTGATGAGGAAATCGCTTATGCGAAACAGCACAATGTGCCGATTCCAGTAAATTTAGACAGCCCGTTCTCGATTGATATGAACCTTTGGGGACGTGCCAACGAATGCGGCATCCTTGAAGACCCTTGGGCTACGCCGCCAGCGGATGCATATGATATCACATCCGCGCTTGAAGACACGCCGGATGTTCCGGACATCGTGGAAATCGAGTTCGTCAAAGGCGTTCCGACTCAATTGAACGGTGTCTCGTATAAATTTACGGACCTGATTTTGGAATTAAACCACATCGCCGGCAAACACGGCGTCGGCAGAATCGACCATGTTGAAAACAGACTGGTCGGCATCAAATCACGTGAAATCTACGAAGCGCCTGCTGCGATGACGTTGATTGCGGCGCATAAAGAATTGGAAGACATTACATTGGTAAAAGAAATGGCTCATTTCAAACCAGTGATTGAGAAAAAAATGACGGAATTGATTTATGAAGGCTTATGGTTCTCGCCACTTCGTATCGCACTTGAAGCATTCCTGAAAGAAACACAGGAATTCGTCAACGGCACGGTGCGTGTGAAATTATTCAAAGGCCATGCAATCACGGAAGGGCGTAAGTCTCCGAATTCATTGTACAACGAGCAATTGGCGACTTATTCAACAGACGACACGTTCAACCACGCTTCTGCAGTCGGCTTTATCGAATTATGGGGCCTTCCAACAGTTGTCAACGCCATGGTCAATAAAAAAGAAGTGGCAGTTACAGAACAGGTGAAAGAGAAGGTGAAATTATGACCAAACTGTGGGGCGGACGTTTCCAGAAATCCGCTGAACAGTGGGTCGACGAGTTCGGCGCTTCGATTTCATTTGACCAGAAGCTTGTGATGGAAGATTTGGAAGGGAGCACGGCGCATGTCAAAATGCTGGCGGCGTGCAACATCCTATCGCAAGAAGAAGGCGACCAGATTTTGTCCGGCCTGGAAAAGCTGAAAGTGAAAGCACAGGCAGGCGAACTGGAGTTCAGCACTGCAAACGAAGACATTCATCTAAACTTAGAGAAATTCCTGATTGACGAGATCGGGCCCGTCGGAGGAAAGCTCCATACCGCCAGAAGCCGAAACGATCAAGTTGCAACGGACATGCATTTATATTTGAAAAACCGGGTAAAGGAAATTATCGAAGCAATCCAAGCGTTCCAAAGCGCGATCGTCGAGCAGGCGGAAGCGCATGTTGAGACGGTGGTTCCGGGCTATACTCATCTGCAGCGTGCACAGCCGATTTCGTTCGGGCACCATTTGATGACGTATTTCTGGATGCTTCAGCGTGACAAAGAGCGGCTCTCAGAATCGGTGAAACGCATCGATTTGTCGCCGCTGGGCGCAGGGGCGATGTCTGGCACGACGTTCCCGATCGACCGTGAAATGTCTGCGGACCTCCTCGGCTTTTCAGGTGTTTACCAAAATAGCCTGGACGCTGTCAGCGACCGTGATTTCATCTTGGAATTCCTTAGCAATGCATCGATGCTGATGATGCATATGTCGCGTTTCGCCGAGGAAATCATCCTGTGGTCAAGCGAAGAGTTTCGTTTTATCGAACTCGACGACACGTTCTCGACCGGCTCAAGCATCATGCCGCAGAAGAAAAATCCAGACATGGCTGAATTGATCCGCGGCAAGACGGGTCGCGTCTATGGCAATCTTTTTGGATTGCTGACGACGCTGAAAGGCTTGCCGCTTGCTTACAATAAAGATTTGCAGGAAGACAAAGAAGGCATGTTCGACACCGTGCATACGCTGATGGGCTCCTTGCCGATTTTCGAAGGCATGGTCCGCACGATGACGGTCCGCACCGATTCCATGGAAAAAGCCGTCCATTCTGATTTCTCGAATGCCACGGAGTTGGCGGATTACCTAGCCGCCAAAGGCTTGCCGTTCCGCGAAGCGCATGAAGTGACCGGCAAACTGGTCTTCACGTGCATCCAGCGCGGCTATTACCTGAAAGATTTGCCTCTGGCGGAGCTTCAGGAAGCGAGCCCGTTGATCGAAGACGACATTTACGGTGTGCTCTTGCCGAAAACAGCGGTAGCCCGCAGAAATTCGCTCGGCGGCACAGGATTTGACCAAGTACATTACCAATTGGGACTTGCCAAGCAACTCATCGGGTAACAAGTCCAAATTTATAAAGCCGAAGCGCTTGGTACCCGCTGTCGGCGCCCTTTGTCCGCAATTCCTATCCCCCTTAGGAATTGCGGCTTTTTTGTGCTGTCGGGAAAAGTCGAGGCTTTGGAGTTACTCGGTTAGGTACCTGAAAGTTTGAAACGAATCGGGTAAAATAATAAAGTGTGAAGAATCGTGGATTTGAGTGGGCTGGAATCTGGTTCGCAGAAAAATACGGGCGTTTTAACTCTATTGTGGAGGGTGAAATCGATGAAACACAGCGAAGAAATAAGCATCAAACCATTGGAAGAAAAATTCATAGGCATGGTGAATAACGCAAACGAGCCTTTTCCGGTCATCGGAAAAATTCTCCCCCGTTTTACTGGCGGTTCATGGTCATACGAAGAACAATTAACTGAACATCAATCAGAAATTTGTTTTCCGGATGATCACCTGGAATGGGAAACGTATATCGACAGCGAACAGAAAGTGGTGTTTTTGGCGTTTTGCGCAGAGGCATGCGTTGGCCAGATTCGGTTAGTGAAAGACTGGAACCACTTTGCCTATATTGAAAACATCGCCGTCCGCAAAAGTTTTCGGAAAAGCGGAATTGGGCGTATGCTGCTTGACGCTGCAGAAACCTGGGCGCAGGAAAAGTCTTTGATCGGCCTATCCCTTGAAGCGCAGAACGACAATGTCATTGCCTGCCGCTTTTATGAGAAGGAAGGTTTTGTGCTGGGCGGTGCAGATACGATCAAACAGCTTGCAAATCCACATATCGATATAACTTTGTATTGGTATAAGGTTTTTTGAAATTGAAGGAAAGGCAGCGTTGCAAGAATTACATGTTTCGCAATTAAAATTGGATGAATCCAAAATTAGTAAGAGCATTTTACTTGATAAAATTTTTAAGCCAGTTAGTCAATATAGGTATTTCGTTATTATAGATTGTAGCAACGGCATTATTTCCATCTATTATGATTAAGGAATCCAAAGGGATATTGTTTGCTTCTACAACTTCTGCTATTCCACTAGCCGGCCAGTTAGTTCCACATAAAAATGGCGGTTCTGCTCCAACTAAAAATCTTGTAGGGTCTTTTTCTAGCTGTGAAATCAACTGATGGCTGAGATTATAGTCTACAAATTCATACACTTGATTATTTACTTCTGCGATAATTGTCAATTTATATAATGAAGTTCTAAACAATCTTTTTTGTTCTTTAAGGCTAGGTTTAATCTTAAAATTTACTTCTTTAAGTTTCAGTGGTTTCGTTTTTTCTACATGAAAAGTTGCTTGTTCTAAATTTAGAGGCACTTCCATAGGCTCATTCCTTTATTTACATTTTTTTGTTTAATAATCTAGTCCGATTGTTGAAGATTAACCTATTCTTAATTACATAATTAAACTACCAGGCCAGTAAGCCATAAAATAACAAACTTCTTTGCCCTTCATTAATTCTGAGAAATATACAATTCTGTGGTGTATCATAACCCAAGCACAAGATTAACAAATTTTGTTTTTGCTTCCGTATAGGCTTCCCGATCAAGATTAAATTCTTGTGCCAGATTCTTTTTGAGACGAGCATATTCAAAAACTAGTTGTGGGTCATCCCTTAATTTATCACGAAAAAGTAATTGCTGTTCCCATCGTTGCTCTCCCTTTAGCATTACGTGAAGATGGGCTACACGTTTATCGTTTTTTACCTTCACAAAAAACCTTCTCCAGTCTTTGTTATCTAAATGGGGAGGTACATAATGCCAATCGTAGCTAGACAATAACACTGAAATATCAGTGACCCGTTCAAACGAATTAACATTAGCCATTAAATCAATGATTGGTTTTGCAGGAAGCGTAGGGACAGACGTACTGCCTATGTGCATTACTTGTCCTACTCCAAATACAGTAAGAAGATCATAAAGCTGTTGTTCCTCTTGTTTACCCATTTCTAACCATCTGGGGTCTGGATTAGCTATCTCAATTGATTCTGTTGCCCAGATGGGCCAATTTTTTTGATTATCATTTTTGCTCATAATTAGCCTCCAAAATAAAGCTAGTTTTTTGCCAATTGTAACATGTATTAAACTTGGTCTTTTATTAATGCTTAAAAGTTTTTTAGATATTTCACAAAGTGAACGGTTTCTTAAAGATTTACCATTCTTTATTACATAATTTTTTACCCTGACATGGCAATATAGCTTCACATCAAAAGCTCTATTTGTAATTTCTTTCTCGCACATGACGATGATTCGCTCTTTTTCACTTTCTCGTGCTTTATTTGCACAATGAAACCTGTCTTCTCCTTAAATTCAAATCGAAGCAAAAAGCACAAACAAAAAAGAGAAGCTTTCGCTGTCCTTTTTTATCACATACCTAGAGTGCAGTGGAGTTGAGATTCTATTCGATTTCTAATGGATGGTGGATGAGTTTAAATACACATCCTTCATGCCTTCCCAAGTGGGGAAACGAACGGTATTTGCAGTTATCCATTCTTCTTTACCTAAACCTAAAATACCTTCAGGATCGTTACCAGGAGAATAATTCCGAACCATCATGGAAATTGATTGATCATCAAGGTGCTTGCCAACAAAATCGAATTTAGTCTTGTAAAAATTAAAGAAATAAGTTGTTTCTCCTAATGTTGCGTGTCAGTATTCGATTACTATTGATTGCTGGGTATCGGGATTAACGATTTCAGAGTAATCATTATCCAGCCACAAAACGATTAAACCATGGAACAAAAGCTTAGGTATTCCAATGAAAAGGATGGTGATTGTCCAGACATTAGAAATTTTTGATCTAAAAATGATCAAACTACTAATAACAATGTTTAAAACCAAAGGCATGATGTATCCTGTTGGTTAAAAAAAGAGCAGTACAAAATCTGTATAATGCATGATGACAAGGATTAAGTCCATGATTCTCAAAACGATGAGTATCCATTTTTCTTATGTCATAAGGTTCTCCATTCTTACTGATTTTTGCTTGTCTACAATCAGTTCTTACACAATTTGATCCGGTTATTAAAGATTAGTCTTCCTAATCAAATGATTATTTAAACCAATAAGCCATTACAGCATGACATTATCAGCCAAATTTTTGGTTTCTTTTTATAAATATATCGCTTGATTTTAAAAATAAATGAACGGCAGAGCCGAAAGCACCTAGTGGACATTAATAAATGAAGCGACAATCAGTAATTAGTTTTTGTTTTTGAGCTCTAAAAGTATAGGAGTGATATTCAATAAAATCGATAGGATCGTTAAAACCCATAATGCTGCTGCCATGGTAGGAACTACATCCATTAAAGCAGACCAATCTTCCACTTCTACCCAATTGGCCACCATACTGTAATCTGCGACAATTGTTAAAGCTGTAAATGATAAGCCTATTGCCATCGCCAATTTATAATCTTTGCCTGTGGCATACATAAAAAGATTTATACAAGTTGCTGTTATTGCGATAAGCCCGAATATGAACCACATCGTCATACCTCCATTACACTAAAAATTATTATTAAGAAAGACAGAATGAGAGAGCAATTAGTTTCATAATTACAATAATATAGCTGATTTTCTTAAAAATAATCTTCCGTAATCACACAGTTATTTGAACCAGCATACTAAAAAGCCACATGATCAGCAGCTTGCACTTTTCTGCAAATAAATTAGTTGGGTTTAGAAATAAAGAGTTAAATAAACCAGAGCCTATCGATTATCTCTATCTCTAGTTTTAAATGACATTGAAAACTAATCTAATACTTTAAAATCTAATCTCCTCATCAATAAGCACAATTCTTCTCGATTAAAGTTATTTTATAGCTCGATCAAAATCCATTCCATATTGCAGTCGATGAGTTGAGGTTCTAATAAATTTCATGCTCCTATTCTTTTTCCATAATCATATGTTTCCTTTGTTAGTAAGTTGGTGCTCCTTTGAATTTCTAAAAATAAGAGAGTGAAAGATGTTGCTCATTCGGTAAGAAAGAAACCAGTAGTGACTTATAAAAGAAAGGTGCTCCCTTTTCTGAATATATGTAAAAATTTGTATGCAAAACTAGCAACTTCGATTATAATCAGGAGCAAATACCTGGATCGAAAGGAGTGGTTTATCTGAGTAAAAAATATATGGTAGGTTTATTATTGATTTTAGTATTACTTACCGCCTGTTCAACAAAAAAAGATTTAACTACCATATCAACGGATGAAGAAGCGGCAGAAATTGAAGAAGTTGAATTAGTAGTAACTGAAAGAGTCATGCAAGTAAACGCAGACGGATTGGCTACACCCATTGAGATTTTGGCAGAATGGGGAGACATGGCATCAAGTGAAAAGGCGCATCTAGTGGAAGCATCGCTAGAGTATCAAATCGCTCTTGGAGAGATGGAAGGGACGCCAATCAAAGTAAAAGGGTCAACAGAGGCGTTTGTAAAGGTTATGGATGTTCATTACCTGGAACTTGAGCAGCGAACAGATGACATGGAGAAAAATGATCTGATGAATTCGCTTATCGCTGAACAAGTAGGATTTGTGGGGCACTCGAATCATTTAATGGAATTGGAATGAGTAGGAGGTTCTTCTTCTGCTTATTTTTTCTGGGAATTAAAACTTTTGAAGTAAGAGATCATATATAAATCAACTACTCTATGAGTTTATGTTAAAAGTATAAATAATAGAGGACTATCCATTGAATAGACATTTAAATAAAGCATCTATAGTATCTATTTTAATGCGAAGCATCACATTTAACTGATCAAACGTGATGGTTGCCACACTTAAATATCTAGTGAT